>CAXTRU010000382.1:0-3517 GCA_964246665.1 uncultured Acidobacteriaceae bacterium | reverse complement strand
GTGTGGGCGCATGCGGAGTACCTGAAGCTGCTGCGCTCCATCGCGGATGGCCGCGTGTTTGACCGCATCTCCGTTGTGGAAGAGCGCTATGCCGTGCCGGATGGGCAGCGCAGCTTCAAGAGCCGCATGGAGATCTTTCGCGTAACCCGGCCCATCAGCACCATGGTGCAGGGCGGCACGTTGCGGGTCACGGATGCGGAGCGCTTCCAGCTGGTGTGGAGCGTCGATAACTGGGCGACCACCAACCGCGTGGACTCGCGGCAGGTCGGGCATCCGGGCTCGTATGTGGACGTGGTTGCCGGGCCGGAGCAGACGGGCAGCATCGTGTTTACGATCTTCTGGCCGCGGCAGAATCGCTGGCTCGGTCGCAACTACGAGGTCACCGTGCATCCGGAGCCGCCGGCGCAAACGACGGCGGAGACCAAGCCACAATCGTGAGCCGGCCTGATCCCATGGTGCATCAGGCCGGCGGCGCATAGTGCTTTCGTTGTATCTGTGACGGGTTTGTCATCAGGAGGCCTGCTTTGGAAGCGGAAGTGGGCTTACTCTGCATCCAGCGGTCGTTGATCGGTATCTGAACGGTAGGCAGCGGCAGCGGGCCGGCCTGCGATACTGGAAACGGAGCCCGGACGTACCCGGGTGTTGGGTTGGAGCGGACTTGAGCATGGCAACCAGCGTTCAGGAACCGGTACAGGCGAAAGCTGCCGCGGCGGCACGGCCCACCCCAAGGCCTCAGACGGCCCGCGACACCTTTGAGTCCACGCTGCGCAGCGCGACCTCCACGGTTGCCTTTCGCGAGATCGTCTCCCAGGCCATCGATACCTTTTGCGCCAGCAAGGCGCGCTTTCTGCTGACCATGCTGGGCATGGTGATCGGCTCGGCCTCGGTGATCCTGGTGGCGACCCTGGGCCTCACCGGGCGGCAATACGCGCTGAACATGATCGCGTCCATCGGGCCGAACATGATCGAGATGCAGGGCGGCGGCGGCAACGTCACCGGGCCGGACAACGTCAGTGTGCCGGACTTCATGACGCGCGAAGACATGGCCACGGTGCTGGAACAGCTTGGCCCCTGGATCGTCGCGAGTTCGCCGATGCTGGAGTTTCACGACCGTATCCCGGTGCATAACGGGCAGGTAAAAGAGACCATGCTGCTGGGAGTCAGCCCGCAGTACAAGCAGGTGCGCAACCTGAAGGTGCTGGCCGGACGATTCTTTGACGACCAGGATGAGATGACGCACGCCAAGGTGGCCGTCATCATCCAGCCCATGGCGGAAGAACTCTATGGCAGCTCCGCCGGCGCGATCGACCAGACCATCACCGTCAACGGCATCCCGTTCACCATCATTGGGGTCTTCAAGGAGAGCATCCAGACCTTCGGCATGAGCGAGGTGAACAACCAAACCATGCTGATTCCCTACCCGGTGGCGCGCTACTTCACCGGCACGGACAATCTGAAACAGATCTTCTTCACCGTCGCGAACTCCAAGGATGTTGAGCCGGTGGCCCGCAAGATCGAGCAGATCATCACCTCGCGTCATCGCGCCGGCAACACGTTCACCGCCTTCACCCTGACCGAGGTGCTGGACGTGATGAGCAAGATCTCCCAGATGCTGGTCGTCGTGCTGACCCTGGCGTCGGCGATCACCTTGGTCGTGTCGGGCGTCGGCATCATGAACTCCATGCTTGCCAATGTGCAGTCCCGCATCAAGGAGATCGGCATCCGCAAGGCCCTGGGCGCCACCAGTCGCGAAATCCGAATTCAGTTCCTGACGGAAAGCGTGTTTCTGTCGCTTGCCGGCGGGCTTGTGGGTACGCTGCTTGGGTTGGCGCTGCCCTTTTCCGTGCGCCTCCTTACCGGGTTGCAGATCCCGATCTCGCCTTGGAGCGCCATCATTTCGCTGGTGACGGCGACGTTGGTGGGGGTTATCTTTGGGACTTTGCCGGCGAATCGTGCGGCCAAGTTGGATCCTGTGACTACGCTGAAGTATGAGTAGCTTGGGCAAAAGCAAAGACCAACGCGAAGGCCGCAACGAACGCAAAGGTACGCCACGGCTCCCGTTGCGTCCCTTTGCGTTCTTCGCGCTCTTTGCGTTGGTCTTTGGTGCTAGATCCGCTCCACCATTACTTCGGTTGCCTTGATCAGCGCCGCGGCGGCATCGCCCTTCTTTAGATCCATCTCGCGCACGGCATCGGCGGTGATGATGGCGGTCACCTGCTGGTCGCCGAAGGAGATCACCACCTTGGCCAGCAGGCCATCCACCTGCACGTCGATCACGTGGCCGATCAGCTGGTTGCGCCCGGAGACCCGCCGGTAGCGTTCGCGCGACTCCCGCACAGGCCGGGTGGCGTCTTCCTTGATGAACGGCTTTAACGAGGCCTGGTCGATGCGGTGATGACCGCCCGGCGTTTGCACGGTGGGCAGCTTACCGGACAGGATCCATTGCTTCACGGTCGGGTAGCTGATGCCGAGAATGGCGGCGGCTTCGCGGGGCTTCAGCAGGGGCAGTGGATCGGCCATGGGCTGATTCTACGGTCGAAGCCGCCACACTGGCAGGCGCACGTCTGCGGCCAACTACCTGGACGCAGGCGACTATGTGTACTGACCGTGTGCAGGGTGGCCGAAGGACAGTGTTGGGCCTTGTCGCTGCTGGACGACAAACCTGTATTCGTCACTTGCGGCTTCGGGGAAGCATTTCTAGACTCCGGGCAGTCCGATCACGGGTCATGCCACACAGGAACACCCCATGCAGCAGAGCCTCAACCTCCAGCTGCCCGGGCACTCTATCGAAAGAGGAATTTATGAAGCGCATACTAGGGACACTTGCATTCATTCTGGTGGGGGCTGGATTGGCCTCTGCTGCGCCAATCTGCCCGACGACGAGCAACACGAACACCGATTGCGGCTACATCCTGACGATCGGCGCAGGCAACACAATCACCGGAGCGGCGGTCCCTGGGGCGGCGCCCTATGACGGCGGCGATGACGCGCTGGTTGGCGTCATCAATAACTCCGGGGCGACGTTCACGGGCACCATCTCCCTGAGCGGAACGGGCAACGGCGGCGGCATCTTCGCCTTCGATGGTGACGGCATCTGCACGTTCATTGGACCGGGCGCGGGGAATGCAAGCGCAACGGGCAGCTATTGCTCTGGCGCGGCCGCCGGAACCGATCCGGCCGACTACCAGGGACCGATCAATACGTTCTCCAACATCACGTCGATGAGCGAGGTTGCGGACACCGGCGATGTGGACATCGTGGGCCTGGCCGATGGTGCCTCGACCTTTTTCTCGCTCGAAAGCTCGCCTGACTCCATCGTCCTGGCTCCTCCCGTGGTGGGTTCGTCGGTAACGCCTGAGCCCAGCAGCCTGGTGCTGTTGAGCACCGGACTGATCGGCGCAGCCACCGGGCTTCGTCGCAAACTGACTGCGTAGAGAAGCCTTAACGAAAAGTGGGGGGGGGGGGGGAGGAGGGGCCACACTGTCAGGGAAAAAAAGAATAAACAAGACACAGGAAC
>CAXTRU010000381.1:0-3522 GCA_964246665.1 uncultured Acidobacteriaceae bacterium | reverse complement strand
GGGCGGCCACTATGGCCGCCCTTTCCTTTGCTCCCTTCCTTCTTGATCGACCCGCCCGCAAACATTCCGCTTGCGCTGCCTCCCACCTTCGATGTACCTTCACAGAAATTCACAAAAATTCAACATTCCAGGTTTTGTAGCACCGCAGCAACCCAACATCGCAGCAACACCACTGCAGTTCGTTTGTCGGTAGCAACTGGTACGCGGCCCCGAAGTCACCTTTGGGCGCACACGCTGTTTTGCGCTCAAGAGCAGCTCGCCGCAACCCCTCACCTGCAGGGGCACAGCCCCTCTTTGCCCTGGAGGTCTCAATGTCCCAACGCATACGACGTTCCCTGATGCCCGCCCTGATCGCCACCGCCGCCATAGCGGGGCCCACGCTCGGCCTTCACGCCCAACCGTTTCGCGGCGGCATTCACGGTTCGGTCACCGACGCCACCGGCGCGGCCGTCGCCGGGGCCGCGGTCACCGCCACCGACACCGCTACCGGCATTGCCACCAAGGGCGTCAGTTCCTCCTCCGGCGACTTCCTCTTCCAGGACCTGCCCCTCGGCGATTACAGCATCAGCATCACCGCTGCGGGGTTTGCCAGCACCAAGGTCGACCACGTCGCTGTCTCCGCGGGCCAGGTCTATACCCTTCCCGTCAAGCTTTCCGTCTCCGCCACCGGCGAGGTCGTCGAAGTCTCCGCCGCCAGTCTCTCGCTCGACACCACCACCACCACGCAGACCACCGTTCTCGACGCCAAAACGGTCGCCGACATCCCGCTCAACGGCCGCGACTTCACCCAGATGGTTTCGCTCACTGCGGGCTACGCAGGCTACAGCGGCAATGGCTACGGCTCGCTCAACGGCACGCGCGCCAACCAGATGAACTGGCAGATCGACGGCGTCGACAACAACGATCTCTGGCACAACATTCCCGCCGTAAACCAGGGCGGCGTGTCCGGCATCGCCGGCATCATCTTGCCCATCGACGCCGTCGATCAGTTCTCGGCACAAACGCAATCCGGCCCTGAAGCCGGGCGCAACCCGGGCGGCACGGTGAACCTCACGCTTAAATCCGGTACCAACCAGCTGCACGGCACCGTGTACTACTTCAACCGCAACGAGCTCTTCGGCGCCAAGAGTCCTTTTTCCGATACCAAGCAGAAGGTCCGCAACTACAACGCAGGCTTCTCCGTCGGCGGTCCCTTCCTCAAGGACAAGCTGTTTGGCTTTCTCACCTTTGAGCATCAGCGCTTCGTGATCGGAGAATCCGGCAGTGCCACCGAGCCCTCCGTGGGGTGGCAGACGCAAGCGCAGGCGCTGCTCGCCAAGTACAACGTCCCGGTCAACCCGGTGATGCCCAAGGTGCTCAACTCCCTCTGGGCTCAGGGCAATCTGTCCGCGGACACCGTCGGCACGGTGAATAATTTTCACTCCAACGACCCGGAGTTCGGCTATAGCTGGAACGGCCTCGGCAAGGTGGACTACCAGCTCTCCGACAAGGACCGCCTCAGCGCCCACTGGTTTGTCGGCCAGGGCAATCAGGTGGCTCCTGCCGGCTCGCAGCTGCTGAGCTATTACGAGGTCGCGCCCATCCACGTGCAGAACATCGCCCTGGTCTACAACCGCGTCATCTCGCCGACCATCTCCAACCAGATCCTTGCCGGCGTCAACTACTTCAACCAGCTCTTCCAGGACAACAACGCCAACTTCAACGTGGCCAGCCTTGGTTTCGTTACCGGCGCACCCTATACCAACGCCCCCAACATCGTCATCGGTAACTCGACCGGGAGCGGCGGCACCTCTGCCTCCAGCGGCAGCTTTGACGAGGTCGGCCTCACTCCGCCTGAGGGCCGCAACGACATCACCGGCCACCTCACCGACCAGCTCTCCTGGGTGAAGGGCAAGCACGAGTTCCGCTTCGGCGGCGAGTTTCGACAGGCGCAACTTGACGAGTTTTACAAGCGCCACGTCGTCGGTGCGTTTACCTTCGATGGCTCGCGCATCCAGAAGACCATCAACGCCACCATCCCCGGCTGCAACACCACACCGCAGACCGCCAAGAACTGCTACTCGCCGGATGGCTACGTCGCTCCTCTCGCTGACTTCCTCGCCGGTCAATTCGACACCGCCTCCATCGCCATCGGCAACCCTGAGCGTCAGGTGTTCGTGAACACCTGGTTCCTCAACGCTGGCGATAACTGGCAGATCACGCCAAAGCTCAACATCAACTACGGCGTACGTTACGACTACGAAGGCCCACTGCACGAGCCCTTCCAGGACATCTCCGTCTTCCGTCCGCAGGACACCGCGACCAATGGTCTCGCCTTCCAGGGTGCGCAGGTTGCCAACCTGTACCAGCAGTACTACAAGAACATCAGCCCGCGCGTGGGCCTGAGCTACGCCGTCACCTCCAAGACCGTGCTGCGCGCCGGCTATGGCTGGTACGCCGATACGCCCAACCTGAATCCGTTCCTGGACAACCGCCCCGGCAACCAGGCACCGAACGGTGTTGAAGGCAATCCCGGCGGCCCGGACCCGGTCTACACCGTGGGCGCCACCGCCGCCGCCCAGAACCAGGTCCAGTCCGGCGTGCCCATCTTTCCTTCCGCAGAAGGCTATCCCTGCACAGCGTCGTCCCCGTGCGGCGTCTTCTCCATCGACCCGAACTTCCGCCCGTCCTACAACGAGAACTTCAGCCTCAACCTCGAGCAAAGCCTCGGCTCACGCGTTCTCTTCCAGTTGGGCTATGTCGGTTCTGAAGCGCGTCACCTGCTCGCGCTGCTCGACATCAACCAGGCCAAGCCTGGCGTCTACGCCAACTCCGCTGCGCTGCAGGCCGCCCGTCCCTACTTCGGCCAGTATCCGCAGTACGACAACATCAACCAGGTCGAGAGCATCGGCACCTCAAACTACAACTCGCTGCAGGCCAGCTTCCGCGTGAACAATCTCCACGGGTTTTCGGGCAACGTCGTCTATACCTGGTCGCATAACATGGACGAAGTCTCCGACTACCGCGGCACGCTGCCGCAGGATAGTACCAACTTCAAGGCCGACTACTCGAACTCCGAATTCAACATTCCCAACACCTTTGTCGGCTTTCTCAGCTACGCCGTCCCCGGCAGCGCCCGCTTCAAGCCGCTGACCCACGGCTGGCAGGTGAACAGCCTGCTCAGCTTCCACGGCGGCCAGCCCTTCACCGTCTTCGCCGGCGGCGACCAAAGCGGCACACAAGAGGGCAATGATCGCGCCAACCAGATCGGCAACCCGCGCGTCGGCTACCTTGGCCAACACCCAAACGTCGCCTGGTTCGATATCTCCGCCTTCACCAATCCAGCGCCCGGCACCTTCGGCACTTCCCGCCGCTACTCGCTTTACGGCCCCGGGTATAGCGACGTCGACCTGTCCGTCTTCAAAGACACGCACATCGTCGAGCGCCTCACGGTGCAGTTCCGCGCCGAAATGTTCAACATCTTCAACCGCATCAACTACGCCCCCCCCACCGCTACCCCCCGCGGCCCCCCCCCCCACTACG
>CAXTRU010000380.1:0-3523 GCA_964246665.1 uncultured Acidobacteriaceae bacterium | reverse complement strand
CCCCTCGCCAATCCGCAGGGCCATCCTGCCGCGCCAACGCGAACCGCCAGCCCGCAGCGCGGACCCAACCTGCTCCATCGCTACATCTTCTGGACCTACGAGCGCGGCAGCTTCCATTACGACGTGATGGTTACGCTGATCCTGCTGTTCCTGTTCATCGCGCCCCACGTCATCGACTTCCACGATCGACCTCTGCCCGAGGTTCCCAGCCGCTCCACCGAGGTCCTCATCCGCGATGCCGGGCACTTCGGCACCATTCGCCGCTTCGAGATCGAAGTCCGCGCCGAAGACCTCCACGGCGCCCGCACCGACCAGGAAGTGCACGACCGCATCGCCGACCGCGTGCGCCAAATCACCCCGGACGCCGAGGTCGACAAGATCACCCCGGTCAAAGACCCCCGGGGCCAGATTGTCGCCTACGACGCAGCCGTCCTCCGAGGAAGTCCAACCAACCAGGACTAACCCATGCTCCCCACCCCGCAGCACCCGAAAATCCTGTCCGCAGCCGCAGCCCTCGTTGCCGCTCTCGCGCTCAATCCCGCGCCGGTGCTGCACGCCCAATCACCCCAACCTGCCGCCGTCTTTGCCCAGATGGACGCCGCCAGCAAGCGTTTCCAAAACGCAACCGCCAATGTCCAGCGCGACAACTACGAGCGCGTCGTCCACGACACAACCACCGAAAAGGGCTCCATCTACCTCGATCGCACCCGCAACGGCATCGAGTTCGGCGCCACTGTGTACCCCACCGACGCCTCGGGCAAGCCCGCGGCTTCACCCTCGCGCATCCTCAGCTACAACGCCGGCACGCTGCAGATGTATACGCCCGCCACAAAGCAGGTCGACGTCTTCAAGTCAGGCGGCAACCAGAACAAGCTCGAGGGCTACCTCGCGCTCGGTTTCGGCGCCAACAGCCAGGATCTCCAGAAGAACTGGACGGTGACCGACGCCGGCCCCGAAACCCTCACCGACAACGGCCAGCCCGTCAAGACCGAAAAGCTCGTCCTCGTGAGCAAAGATCCCGGCGTCCAAAGCACCTTCAAGCAGATCACCCTCTGGCTCGACCCGGCCCGCGACGTCAGCCTGAAGCAGGTTTTCGACACCCCCGGCGGCGATCGCCAAACCGCCATCTACACCAACATCCGCCTCAACACCAAGCTCAACACCAGCCCCTATAAAATCCCCACCGGCAAAGGCATCAGCGTCATCCAGCACTAAGCAAAACTTACGCGGGATAGAAGACACTCGATGCCCATTCCGATCTGGCCTAAGCGTTCGGTCCTTTTGGTTGTCATTCCCGCAGGGGGAGTCTGCGTTTTTGGGTCCGCGCGTCATTCCGCTATTGCTACTAGTCGTGCAGAAGCGGCTAAGGCCTCAGGAGAGGTCTTAGCTAACGTGCTTTGCCGTTTGTACGGCGGCAACCCTAGAATGATTGCCGAATGAGATTCCTTATTGCGGCAGCTCTGCTTTTGGCGGCTTCCTCTTTAGCGCAGTCTGCTGGAGGGCCTACATTTCGGGAGCTCTACGTTCAGGATCAGCGTGATCGCGGGGTGGCCCTTGCTGATGATGGGGTCAGCATGCTTCCCAAAGATCAGGCGGACAAGCTTCCTTCCTACGACTGGGAAAAGGAAGTACCCAAGCGGGACGAAGCAAGGCGCGAGCAGGCTCGTATCCTGCTAGGAAAGCCCGGTCATAGCGGCGAAGATTATTACTATGCCGCTTTCCTGTTCCAACACGGTCAGAAAGCTGATGATTACCTGTTCGCCCACATACTGGCCACCGAGGCTGTTGCACTCGGATATGGTCGTGCGAAATGGATCTCAGCCGCTACGCTCGACCGCTACCTGCAGCAGATTGGGCAGAAGCAGGTTTTCGGCACGCAGTATGTAGGGGAGAACTACGCCTACTACCTTGAGCATCAGCACGATCCCGACGTCGGCGAGAGATTAAAGGCTCTGAGTACTCAGCAGACACTTCAGCCATACGCACCACAGATGGTCCCCGATGCCATCAGGACCGACTTCTGTGTGCCGCCCCTCGCGCAACAAGAGCAGCACATAGAAGATGTAAAGGCAGGGAAGGCCAAACCTGGTGATCTGCCACGCCTGAAGGACTGTGCACGGTAGGCAGCGCGGTAAGGAGGCGCGGGTCGTCAACATGATGCGCCCCCCTAGGTACCGGAGATCTTCGAGTAAAGGTGAACACCTCAGCTCTCCGGGCGTGTGGCATCCCTGGCCAGGATTTGCTCAATTTCTGGCAGATTGTTTAGCAGAACCGTTAAGACCGACTGATTTTGTCCACCCGCCGCACCGAACCTCCGGCAAACGACCTCAAGCGGTTGCCAGGGGGTGCCTAGCGCCGAGACCTCCCAGCTAGTGAAGCCTCTATCTCTGGAGGCTCGCAGTTGTAATGACCGCACTTGAACAACAACGGTGGCGAAGTCGAAAAATGGAGAACCACTGGACAGCTCCGGCACCAACCGTCCGCCATATGTCGCGAGTACGTGTTCACACGCCGAGATGACTTCTGCTTTCAGTCGCTCCAGATTTTGGGCAGCTCCCTTTTCGTCAAGACTGGAAGATCGATTCAATATGGCGTAGGCCCACACAAACGGTCGAGTGAGCACCCACAGCCCTAAACGCGTGATCTCATTCCATGCGCGACGAGACTTCAGGTGTGAGCCTATGCCATGACGATTCATAAGTAACGATAAATGGCGTTACGGTCACTTACCCCTCTCCACACCAAACAACCCACGCCTTTCACTTATTCCCAAAGCTGCCAACAAGATCACCACCGGATAACACTCCAGCACATACCGCGGCTCCGAGTTATCGATCGTCATCAACAACCCCGATCGCAGCAACACGAACCCGACCATCGCCGCCGCCAGCACGCCATAGCCGCCCCATCCAGCACGCCACCACCGCAGCAAGCCCGCAACCGCACACCCCAACAGCGCCAGATTCAACGCGCCGTATGCCCATGCGAATATCGCCGCCCGGGGCCGCGTGCGCACATCCCACCAGTCCAGCGGCATGTGCCGGCCAAACAACTCCGTCCGCGGCCGTAGCCACATATCGCCCAGCCGAGCCAGCGGTAGCCCCACGTAGAACCGCACCGGATGTGCCCGCACCCGCTCCGCCGCCAGCCGCGCAAACGCGTCTTCCACCGCCGGCGTCGACGAGCCTTCTTCGTTGTACTGCGCGAGCAATGCCGCCGTCTCCGCCCGCTGCGCCGCACTGTCGAATGCCCACGGCGGCAGGTCACTCATCGACAAAGCCGACCCGTCGTACGCCCAGTACACCCGCGCCGTATCTCCCAGCCCCACGCCCCACGTGCGGTACCAGCGCGCAAACCCCAGCGGCGCCGGCTCGCCCGGGTCGTTCGCGTACTTCGGCGCCAGCGGCTGCACCACATGAAACACTCGCCAGTTGCGCAAGCTCCAAAGCCCCAAACACCCCACCAACAACCCGCAAGCCAACGCGACACCCCACCACGCGCGCCGACCTTCTCGCCTTTGGTT
>CAXTRU010000379.1:2329-3538 GCA_964246665.1 uncultured Acidobacteriaceae bacterium | reverse complement strand
ATCTTGTGCAGGGACTTGGATTGTTCTCGGCCACCGCGATTGTGATGGGCTCGATGATCGGGTCCGGCATATTCATCGTCCCAGCCGACATGAGCCGAACGCTCGGCTCGCCGGCACTGCTGATTGCGGCCTGGCTGGTGACGGCAGCGATGACCATCATCGGTGCGCTCAGCTACGGGGAACTCGCGGCGATGATGCCGAAGGCCGGTGGGCAGTACGTGTACCTGCGCGAAGGGCTGGGACCCATTTGGGGTTTTCTGTATGGCTGGACGCTGTTCCTGGTCATCCAGACTGGCACCATTGCTGCGGTGGGTGTGGCGTTCGGTAAGTTTCTGGGAGTGTTCTTTCCAGCCGTGAGCCAGAGCCGGTGGCTGTGGCATGTGGGCTTAGGCAACATCGGGCTGAACACGGCAAACCTGGCGGCCATCGCCGTGATCACGCTGCTGACTTTCACCAACACGCTCGGCGTGAAGCTTGGCGCAGCGGTGCAGAACGTGTTTACCAGTGCCAAGGTGCTCGCGTTGTTGGGCGTGATTGCAGTGGGGCTGTTTGCGAAGAATGCAACGGCGCTGGCCGCCAACTTCGGGCATGCGTTCTTCGCCAACGCGAGCCTCGGAGCCCGGCACTCCATCGACATCGGGTCCTTCTTCGGCATGGGCGGCGGATCGGCGATGGTGGGCGTGTTCACGCTGATAGCGGTAGTGCAGGTGGGCTCGCTGTTCAGCTCCGACGCGTGGAATAACGTCACGTTCACTGCGGGCGAGATCCAGAACCCCAAGCGCAACCTGCCGCTGTCGCTGGTGCTGGGAACGGGTGTCGTGCTGCTGCTGTACGTCCTGTGCAACTTCGTCTATCTGGCCGTGCTGCCGATGGCCGGCACCGCCGGAGCGGCCACGCTGGCCGGGCGCGGGATCGCCTTTGCGGCGGAAGATCGGGTTGCCACCGCCGTCATGGAGTCCGCGTTTGCGGGCCTCGGCGCCAAGCTGATGGCCGGCGCGATCCTCATCTCCACGTTCGGCTGCGTGAATGGCATGCTGCTGGCCGGCGCCCGGGTGTACTACGCGATGAGCCGCGACGGATTGTTTTTCGAAGCTACGGGCAAACTCGATCCGAAAACGGGCGTACCGCGGAACTCATTGTGGCTGCAATGGGCGTGGACGTGCCTGCTGTGCCTGAGCGGCAGCTACGGCCAATTGCTGGATTATGTGA
>CAXTRU010000379.1:0-2280 GCA_964246665.1 uncultured Acidobacteriaceae bacterium | reverse complement strand
GCGCTGTTTGTTCTGCGGCGTACACAGCCGGACGCGCCGCGGCCGTACCGGGCGTTTGGGTACCCTGTGCAGCCGGCGCTGTATATCGGGCTGGCGGTGTGGATCTGTGGTGTACTGTTGCGATACAAGCCACAGTACACATGGCCTGGGCTGCTGCTGGTGCTGCTCGGTGTACCGGTGTATCTGTTACGAGCGCGCCTTGGCCGAGCAACGCCGGGCCCGCAGGTGGACAAAGGAATCTAGTCGGACGGGAGAGCGAATGGCGAATTTGCTGGCGGTGAAGCCTCTATCGATGCTGATGCGAGAGGCGGAAAATGAAGGGGAGAGCGGTCTGAAGCGCGCCCTGGGACCCCTGAACCTGATCACGTTGGGCATCGGCGCCATCATCGGGGCAGGCATCTTTGTGTTGACCGGCCAGGCAGCGGCCAAACATGCCGGGCCCGCCGTGGTGCTCAGCTTCATCGTCGCAGGTATTACCTGCGCGTTCGCGGGCCTGTGTTATGCCGAGTTTGCCTCGCTCATTCCGATTGCCGGCTCAGCCTACACATACGGCTACGCCACACTGGGCGAGTTGGTGGCGTGGATCATCGGCTGGGATCTGGTGCTGGAGTACGCGTTCGGCGCGGCCACAGTGGCATCCGGCTGGAGCGGCTACTTTGTCGGCCTCTTGCAGGACTTCCATATCCACATACCGCCGCAGCTCACTACAACGCCCGGCAACATTCTGTACCTGTATCACGACCGCTGGCAGGCCCTGGCCGCCTTGCCTGCCGGAGTCGATCCGGCGGGGCTGCCCCATGTGGCGGGCGTCTTCAACCTTGTGGCCTTCCTCGCCATCGTGATTATCACGGCGGTGCTGGTCATCGGCATTGAGGAATCAGCCAACCTGAACTCGGCGATTGTGATCGTGAAGCTCGCCGTGGTGGGCATCTTCCTCGTGCTGGGTATCGGCTTCCTGCTAAAGCACCCCGAGGTTGCGCGGCTCAACTGGCATCCGTTCATCCCGCCCAGCGAGGGCCCAGGGGCCTTCGGCATCGGCGGCATTACGGCCGGTGCGGCTTCCATCTTCTTCGCCTACATCGGCTTTGACGCAGTTTCGACCGCGGCCCAGGAGGCCAAGAACCCACAGCGCGACATGCCGATCGGCATCCTTGGCTCGTTGGTGGTCTGCACGATCCTATACATCCTGGTTTCGGGTGTGCTCACAGGCCTGGTGAACTACCACGCCCTGAACGTGGCGGATCCGGTGGCCGTGGGCATCGACGCAACCGGCGTTCGTTGGGGATCGATCCTGGTGAAGATCGGTGCGGTGTTTGGTCTTGGCACAGTGATGCTGGTCATGCTGCTCGGCCAGTCACGCGTCTTCTTTTCCATGTCGCGCGATGGGCTGCTGTGGAAGTGGGCGGGCGCCATCCATCCGCGCTTCCGGACACCCTGGATCTCCAACATCGTGGTCGGCACGATTGTGGCCTTTATGCCGGCGTTGCTGCCCATCGACAAGCTGAGCGAGCTGGTCAACATGGGTACGCTGCTCGCGTTTGCCATTGTCTGCGCCGGCGTTTGGATTTTGCGCCGCCGCAACCCGGATCTGCACCGGCCGTTCAAGACGCCGCTGGTGCCGATCGTGCCGATTCTTGGCATCATCAGCGCTCTGTACCTGATCTGGACGTTGCCGTCACTCACCAAGATCGTCGTGGTCGGCTGGCTGCTGGTCGGCCTGGTGATCTACTTCACGTACAGCGTGAAGCACAGCAAGGTGCAGCAACTGCCGGCGGCCGCGCAGAAGGCAAGTCTGTAAGCGCGCAATGAGTCTCGGAATCAACAAGGCCCGGCGAGACTGCCGGGCCTTGTTGCGCCCAGGCGCGCCACCAGAGCCTAGTTGTGGGCGGCGGCCCCATGCCCACGCGCCGTGCTGGCCTGGTTGGTTGGCACGTTGGGAAGAAGCGATGCGGCGTCCACGGTCGAAGGATCGTCCCGCAGCTTTACAAAAAGCACGCCACTGGAGCCAAGCGGATGCGGTACCGACAGCGCGTTGCCGGTAAAGCCATCCGGAACAGGGTCGGCGTTGGCAAAGGCTGGGTCGGCGCTGACTGCCTGGATCAGGAACAGGTTCTGCCCAATAAGGCTGCAGGGCACGTTGCTGTCCGGAGTGCACTGGAGCCGGGCGAGGGTGGGCAGCCGCACGAGCGTGCCCAGGGCCACCCAGTCGCTGTCATGCGTGGGGTCGTCGGGCGTAAGCTGCGCCGTGGTGTTCGGTACGGGGAGGACGCCCGCTTGCCC
>CAXTRU010000378.1:0-3545 GCA_964246665.1 uncultured Acidobacteriaceae bacterium | reverse complement strand
CACGCCCCAGCCACCCGCACCGACACAGCCGCCGTACGCGGCACCGCGTAAGCCCGTCGTGACCACCGCGCTCATCGGCATCAACGTCGCCGTCTTCCTGGCGATGATCGCCAGCGGTCTCTCGCCGCTCAGCCCCACCGCCGCGCAGGTCTTTCGCTGGGGAGCGACCTACGGGCCGGTCACCGCGCAAGGCCAGTGGTGGCGCCTGTTCACCGCCTGCTTTCTGCACTTCGGCATCATCCACATCGGCTTCAACATGTGGGTGCTCTATCAGGTCGGCTACTTCACGGAACGGCTCTACGGCGGGGTGCGCTACCTTGCGGTGTATCTGATCGCCGGGATCGGCGGCAACATCGTCGGTTTCTTCCTGCACCCCAACGTCGTCGCCGCCGGAGCCTCCGGCGCCATCTTTGGCGTCTATGGGGGGCTGCTCGCCTTTCTGCTGCGCCGCCGCGGCATCGTCAATCCACAAGCAGCCAAAGCCGTCACGCGCTCGGTCTTCATCTTTCTCGCCTACAACCTGTTCTACGGCCTCGCCGACCGCCACACTGACCTCACGGCCCACATCGGCGGCCTCGCCATAGGCTTCCTTGCCGGACTGATCCTCGCGCCGGACCCCACGAATGTACGCAGGCCGGCCTGAAAGCGCAGAGGGGACGGAAAGCTCGACCGGTTGCCGTCCCCCTTGCGCCTAGCGGCTACTTGCTGGCAGTGTTGAAGCCGGGCAGCACCTCTGTTCCTTCGAGCTTCACCGCATCCAGCAGCTTCGGATTCAGGCTCAGCGCCTTCAGGATCGTTGGCGCGACCTGCGCTGTGGTGACCGGTACGGACAGCGACTGCGGCGCAAAGCTCGGATTCGACAGCAGCAGCAGGACATTGGTGTCGTCATGCGAGAAGCCGCCGTGCTCTTCCAACTTGCTCGCGCTGCCGGTGTAGGTCACGCCTACGTTCGGCGTCACGATGATGTCTGGCGTCCGCGGATCCTCACCCGGCCCGGTGCCGGGGACGTTGTAGTTCAACGCCACCGTCGGCCCGTAGAAGATCTGGCCCAAGCCAATCGCGCCGGCGTTGGCTTCCAGCGTGTCTACCGCAGAAACCACGTTGGCACCCTTCTTCAGCCATAACAACGAGATATCGTCCTCGGTCGCGCCGATACCATTCGCATTCAGCGGCGACTCGGAAAGCGGCAACATGGGCGCAATCAAGGTGGCAGGCGTGGTGCCGTTTCCCGTCTTGCCCGGATGCGCGCTATACAGCTTCGGGTCGACCGGCGATTGGCCGTGCTTAGCTGTCACGATAATGAGTGTGCTGTCCAACTCGCCTGCCTGGCGCAGTTGATTCACCATCTGCCCAATCGAATCATCCACAAACTCGATCTCGCGCAGGAGCTCAGCCGTAGGCGCGCCGGCGGCGTTGATGTAGCCACCGTCCACGCCGTGCTCAATCAACTTCTGCCCAACGCTCACCGCCTGGAAGTTCATACCGAAGATGGTAGGAACCTTGCCGGCGCCGCCGTTGTGGGTCTTGCCATTGATCTCGTTGAGGATGGCGTCCACCTTCAACGTGTCATAGCACTGGATGTTGAGGAAGCTATTGGTCCACGCTGTCAGGTCTGCCCCGGTGTCGCGCACCGTGGCGCATGACGCACCCGTTGGCGTCTTGACCCCTGGCAGCGGAATCACGTTAGAGTTGATCTCCGGCGAGTAGTAATCGTCGATCGCTCCACCCGGTCCGGCAATCGACGAATACGACGGGTGCTTGTCCGACCACGCGGTATACCCACCCGCCGCACGGATGACGTTGTAGACCGTGTTGACGCGGATAAAGTTCCACGGATACACCGGCGCACACCCCGCAGCCGGATCGCGAACCAGCTTATTGGGGTCGATGGATGCGATGCCACCATCCGTAAGGCTGGCGTTCGGCGCGCCGCCGTTTAACTTGGTTTTGTCCAGGTCGATGCCTTCTTCATACTCCGTAGTCGTTCCTGTCGGCACCCCATACGGTGTGCATGGTCCGCCAGCTACGCCGTTGCCTGTCGTCGTCTTCGGCGCATCCAGCGACCGATCGTACGCCACGTCGTAGTACACGCCCATCGTCTTGGGCGTTTCTCCCGTGACCAGCGGCATCAGGCCCGGGAAGGAAACGGATGGTTTGGTTGTGGACGCGCCAACGTAGTTCAGCCCCGTCTGGCTCAGGGCAGCCAGATTCGGGCAATACGGCTGCGCGCCGTTCGCGCCTGCAACTCCGTTTACGCAGTTATAGAGGTCCACCGCATGCATGCCGTCGATGCTGAGCAGCAGCACACGCTTGATTCCGCTCTCCTGGCCCGAAGCAACATCTTGCGCAAGTCCTACACCAGTAAAGGCCACAGCACCAAGGGCTACAACCAGGCTGACTCCGTGAATCGCTTTCATAGCAATTCCTCCCGCCAGCGTTGATAGCAGTCCCTTGCTGACGACAACATTACTTCAGCATCAATGTACGGTTACCTTGGTTGTATGACGGAAACGTCAGCTAGACGTTACGGAGCGAAGCCGGGCCTCAAGCCGGGGCATCACGGGCCATCGCCGCAGAACCCACTGCACCGCAAACGCCACAGCAACCGCCCCATACAGCCGCTCGTTCATCAAGAACATCTTCGGCCCTGGCGTGGCCAATTCCGTCGTCAACCCGAACCACAGCCCAAGCACATACGTGTACATCGGCAGGCTCGGCGCCAACGCCATAAACGGCACGAGCCAGATCACATACCAGGGGTAGTGCGGCGAAAACAACAACATCATCGCAAACGCCAACGCACCCGCTCCCCGCACAAACGCCGGCGCCTGCCCCATCGAAACAGTCCCAACCGCGCCATGAACAACGTGTGCCCCATCCATGGCAACAGCTTCACCGTTGACATGGGTGGGTTCTGCCGACGGAGCCATTCGCCGCCACGCCCCACGCTCCACCGTAGCGTGTTGCCAGCACCACCACGTGATCGCGCCGAGCACCACCGCACACAGCAGATAGAAGGCCGCGTTCGACAGCCATGTCATGTGCAGCCGTGTCCGCGCGAAGTCAAGCAGAAAGTAGCGCGCCCCGCTCTCCATACCCTCTTCCTTGGTGTAGCCCGTGAACAGAAAGCCAAACACCAGCATCCCCACGCGCGCATACAAGCCGTAGCCAACCGCAACCACCGCTACAACGGCCGCAGGCATCCGCCAGTCACGCCGCTGCCACAATGCCGGAAATAGCACCAGCGGATAAAACTTCGTCATCACGGCGCAGCCCAGAAAAAGCCCGCAAAGCCAGGGCTTCTCGCGCCACCGAAACCACATCGCCAGCACCATGAAGCCGATGACCACCGCGTCCACATGCGCCGCGTTGCCAATCTCCCAAACCAGCATCGGGCACCACAACAAAGGCAGCACCTCGGCCGCTGGCCTCCGCCACTGCTCCAGCAGCTTCACCGAGCCCCACGTCGCCAGCCCCGTAAACGCCAGCATTATCCGCTTCATGGCGTTCACCGTCGGGGCAAACCACGCCGCCAACCAGAACAC
>CAXTRU010000377.1:0-3549 GCA_964246665.1 uncultured Acidobacteriaceae bacterium | reverse complement strand
CTCTTGGACTTGTGGTACGTCTTCTTGGTGGTGTGCTTCACGGCATGACCGGTATTGTCGGCGGCGGCCTTGGTGTCCTGGCCGGCGTTGTGCACGTCCTGGCCGGCAGTCTGGGCGATGGCTGGCGCCGACAGGCTGCACGCCAGCAGGAGAGAGGCGAAGGCTGTGGCTGTGCGGGTGATCATCATAGTAAGTAAGTTTCCGTTTCTGCCGATTGGGTTGTAAACCGCCATGGTATTTTGGGGTGTGCCGGCGTCTTTGAAGGCCCGCGTACGTCACCGCGGTGTGTGGCACGTGCCGGGCGGCGTACAAACCGGCGAGCTGGCTTCCGTCAGGTTTGCGCCTTCTCCGCCGCCGCTCCTGCCAGCCTGTCGCCGAGCAGACGCGCAATCTCATTCGTTGCGAAGAGACACCGTTCGGAGTGCATGGTCATCTGGATGATGCCGTGAGGCAAATCCGGGTAGTGGACATAGACGATATCGTTGCCCGCCCCGGCGAGCTTCCGGGCATACGCGTGGCCGACATCGCGCAACATGTCAAAACCACAGGTGACGAGTAGGGTGGGAGGCAGATCGGAAAAGTCTTTCGCATTCAACGGGGTAATGTAGGGCTGCGTGTAGTCGACACCCTGGGGCAGAAGCGACCACACAAACAGCAAAACACCGGCTGTATCCACGTAGCCCCCGGACACGTTCTCAACCGCGGCCGGGGTGTCAAACGGCATCTTCGCTTCGGGGTACAGGGGCATCTGCAAGGCGAGTCGCGGACCGTCCTCGTCATGCAGCTTTTGAGCGATCACACAGGTCATGTTGCCGCCCGCCGAGTCCCCGCCAAGCGCGATGCGTCGGGCATCCACCTGGCGCTCGGCCGCGTTTGCGAAAAGCCACCGCACAACGCACTCGCCTTCTTCAATCTGCACCGGCCACTGGTACTCCGGGGCCAGCTTGTAATCGACGGCATAGACCTGCGCTCCGCTGCCTTCGGCAAGTCGGCGCATGGCGGTGTCGAACTGGTCCAACGAACCCACCACAAAGCCGCCGCCATGCAGGTAGATCAATGCGCCCGTCGGGCCGGCGCCGGTTTTTGATGGATGGTAGACACGGACAGGGATGGTGCCGTGCGGGCCGGCGAGGCCGAGGTATTCAATGCGATCAATGGGTGGAGGGTCCTTATCGATGAAGGCGTCGTGTTCGCGACGTTGCACATGAATCGGCTTGTGCGAGCCCAAGACAGGCCCGGTCTTCAGCCACTCTGCTATCTCGGGATCTTTGGTGCTGCTCGCCACTGATTCCGGAATGGAAGTTCTGTCGTAGATCGGCATCGAGTCTCCCTGGCAACGGCTTGGTCTCACCGTGACGCGCACGTAAAACTTAGGATGCTGATCGGCGTCCTCCTTGGGTTTACGTGCAATCGGCACAACGACGTACCGAGTGTTCGGCCTTGCCCGTGCAGGCTGGAGGGTTTGAGCCTGAACTGCTATCCATGGGTGAAGGGCGCGATCGGACGCGTCTTCTGTTGGGGTAAGCTCGTCCATACAGCCATCCATCTCTCTGTTGAGGTTTCCGGTGCGCGTAGGCTTCCGTGCTCTTGCCCTGATGTTGCCCTTTGTTTCGCTGCCTTGGCTCCCGCGGGCGCGGGCACAGGGCAACGTGGTGCCGCGGCCTTCGTTGTCCCAACCGGCAATCTCGCCCGACGGCAAAGAGATTGCCTTTGTGAGCGGAAGCGACATTTGGACCGTGCCGGCCGGCGGCGGTGAGGCACACCTGCTGGTGAGCGACCCAGCCGAAGAGTCGCGGCCGTTGTACTCGCCCGATGGCAGCAAGTTGGCCTTCATGTCCACGCGCAGGCGGCGGCGATATCTACGTGCTCACGCTCGCGACCGGGCAGTTGCAGCGCATCACCTACTCGGACACAGCGTCAAACCTGGACGCATGGTCGCGCGATGGCGAGTGGCTGTACTTCACCTCGGGCGCCACCGATGTGGGCGGGCAGGGCGACATCCTGCGTGTGCACGCAACGGGCGGAACGCCGATGGAGGTGTCGCACGAGCGCTACATGAACGAGTTTGAGAGCGCGCCTTCGCCGGATGGCAAAGAGATCGCGCTGGTAGCGAAGGGTATCTCGAGCTCACAGTGGTGGCGCAATGGGCATGCCCATATCGACGAGACGGAGATCTGGCTGAAGCCCGTGGAAGGCGAGGGTGGGTATCGCAAGCTGGTGAGTGCAGATGCCAAGCACGCTTGGCCCATGTGGGCGCCGGATGGCAAGCACCTGCTGATGATGGGCGACAAGGCCGGTGATGGCGGTCCAGGGCACGAAAACCTGTATGAAGCCGACGCCGCAACCGGCGCGATGAAGGAGTTGACGCATTTCACACACGGCCGCGTGCTTTGGCCGACCATGAGCTATGACGGCAAGACGGTCGTGTTCGAGCGCGACTTCGGCATCTGGCGTGCCGATCCGCGAACCGGCAAGGCGGAAGAGGTGAAGATCAGCCTGCGTGGGTTGCCGAGTGGACCCGGCGTGACGCACGAGCCGGTTACCGGTTGGAGCGGTCTGGCGCTTTCGCCGGATGGCAAGAAGATCGCGATCACGGGGCAAGGTGAGGTGTGGGCCACAGGCGCCAGCGAAGGTGGCGAGGCGATTCGCTTGACGCACACAGAAGCCGCAGAGTTCGATCCGCGTTGGACGGCGGATTCGATGAAGGTGATCTATCGCAGTGAACGTGAGGGTGGGTCGAGCTTGTATGAGTACGACTTCACCACCAACGCAGAAAAGGCGTTGACGCACGGCGCGGGCCACGATGCGGGGCTCGACACAAGTGCCCTGCCTTCGCCGGATGGCAAGTTTGTGGCGTTTATCCGCGATCGCAAAGAGCTGCACGTGTTGACGCTGGCGAGCGGGCAGGACAAGGTCGTCGCCAAGGGCGAGATCAATGAGTACCAGGCAGATTCCATCGCGTGGTCGCCGGACTCGAAGTGGATTGCGTATGTCCCCACGGGCTTCGACGCGTTCACCAACATCTACGTGGTGCCGGCTGATGGCAGCGCGGCCACGCGGGCGATCACGTTCCTGGCCAATGGGCAGAACGCGAGTCACCTGGCGTGGTCGCCGGATGGCAAATACATTCTCTTCGACACGTCACAGCGTGCAGAAACGCCGCAGCTGGCCCGCGTGGATCTGACGCCGCATGTGCCATTGTTCCGCGAAGACCAGTTCCGGGATCTGTTCCGGAAGCAGCAAACGCCGGGCGCCCCGGATACGCCGAGCAATCCGAATGAGCAGCGGCCTGGGCCAGGGAATCCGGAGACGACTTCCCCCTCCGGTGCGCTGAGCGAGGATGCTGAAGCACAGGAGCCGAACACGCCTGGACCGGAGATGCAGACCACTGGGCCACGGCGTGGACCTGTCGCGAAGAAGCCCGCAGAGCCGGTGAAGATTGTGTTCGAGGGGATTCGTGAGCGATTGACGTTGTTGCCGTTGGGCGACCTCGGCGTGCGCTACCCAGTGATCAGCCCCGATGGCAAGACGCTGGCGTTCCTCGCGGAG
>CAXTRU010000376.1:0-3550 GCA_964246665.1 uncultured Acidobacteriaceae bacterium | reverse complement strand
AAGCACCACAAGCCGGGTTGCAAACACAGGGTCAACCAGCAGTGCCTTACCCGTTGTCTGCAGCAAAAAGGACGAGTGCCCGATAAACGTGATCGCTGTTTCGCCGTCGGCGACCTTGGGCGGCAGCTGAGGCTGGCCTTGCAACGGATTGGCGTGCGATTCCCGCACCAGGCGCAACAATTGACGGATCTTGGTCGATCTCCAGGAGCGGCTTCGCTTCATGCGCGTGGACCCTCTTTCCCCTCAGTACACCAGATGCCCAAGGGGCTCAAAAAGATTTCGGCGCGGCGCTTGGTGACACTGGAATCGCAGCCTCCAATCCCAACCAGACGACCCAACGGACGCATCTGACCACCCAGTGCGCGCGAGTGTGTTGTATCCCAAGCTCGCCTGATGGAGACGACCAGGTATGAACGAAAGCACGCACATGCCCACAGAACCGGGAACCCCGGCCTACACGGCACCCACGCCGGCCGCTTCCCTGCCCGGCGCAGCGCCGCAGGTGGATCCGAGTGCAACGCCGAATGCGAATCACCAGGCCCTTTCGCACATGACGCCGGAGGCGCGGCATATCTGGACCCGGGTGTCGCATTCCCCCATCGGCAATCTGTGGGACTTCGAAGGCACATCGCCAATGCTTGTGCTCAAGCGCTCGGCCAAAGCCTTCATGGATGACAATCTCGTGTCGCGCGCCGCGGAGCTGGGCTACTACTTCCTGTTCGCGCTGTTCCCGATGCTGCTCAGCGCCTCCAGCATCCTGGGGATCGTGGCGAAGCGGGCAAGCACCGTGTACGTCGGCCTGCTGAACTACCTGTCGATCGTGATCCCGCACTCGGCGTTTCAGATGGTGATCGACACCTTCAATCAAACGGCGGCGGCCTCGACGGGCGGCAAGTTCGTCCTGGGACTTGCGGTGGCGTTGTGGTCCTCCAGTGTGGGTTTCGCGGCCATTCAGGACACCGCCAACATCGTCTACAAGGTGAAGGAGACGCGGCCTTACTGGAAGGCCAAGCTGCAGGCGATCGGCGTCACGGTACTGCTGATTCTGGTCATCACCGCCGCGCTATTTACGATGCTTGTCGCCGATTTCCTCGTGCGCCGGACCAGAGACTTCACGCGCAACCCTGCGATTGCGATGACCGAGATCACCGTGATTCACATTGTGGCTTGGGTCTGCGTGCTTGCGCTCTTGATGGTGCTGTTTGCGTTGATCTACTACTTCGCGCCGGATGTGAAGAACAAGTATTGGCATTGGCTGACGCCGGGCGCGGCCATAGGGATTCTCGGCTGGCTCGCAGCGTCGATGGGCTTGCGCATCTACCTGCACTACTCGCCCAACTACACGGCCGCCTATGGGTCGCTGGGCGGTGTCATTATTCTGCTGACGTGGTTCTACATCACCGGCTTGATGATCCTGGCGGGCGCCGAGATCAACTCCGAAATCCAAGCAGCCGTGATGGAAAAGCGCTTGAAGGCGAGCGGCGAGCTGCCCTTACATGCAACGGCAGACCCGGAAAATCCGGTGCCTGCCCCTGCTGTGTAACGCTGCGACCCTTCAACAACGCTGGTTGAGCCCTTAGTCCTGCCAGCGCTTGCCCCGCTCCACCCCGATGCCGTGTTCGTAGATCATGTTGCCGCCCAGGTGTGCGGACACGGCGACGACGGCAAAGCCGATCGCCGCGAGCGCCCGTCCGGTGGCTCGGGTGTTGCGCTGGCGGCGGGCCCACCACGACGCACCGAACAGCCCGGTTGCAGCGATGTTCATCAGCGCGTGCACGGCACCAATCTTGCGCGGCGCCTCCTGCTTCACCTCTGCCCAATCGTTCATGCCCGTGATCGCTGCACCCCCGGCGCCCAGTAGGCCGAGGATCACCAGCGCATCGGCGGCCTTGTCCATGGACTTGTTGCCGGTGACGGCGCCGATTGTGTCGAAGATCACCGCCGCAGTCCAGGAGCCCACAGGGACGTCCGTCATCACGGAATGGAGCGGCTCGTGCAGCCAGGTGCCGTGCAGGATTTCACGAAACTTGTTGCCCTGGGGACCATCGCCGCCCAGCGCCGCGCGCACGGCCTTCTGCACAGCGATCTCGGCTTGCGGTGTGATCCACTCCTGTTTTTCTGCGATCCTTGCGATTGGATCCTTGCTTGTTGCGGTTGCCATTTGGCCCACCTCCTTCAACCCACGCTTGGATGCCGTTTGGCCTGAGGATGTCATTGAATCGTCGCTAAGCAGACATCCTTCCGGTTTTGATCCTGTAACTGGTTTGAAGCAGACGTGAACAGCGCATAAACGTGCCGCGACGCAGTTCATCGGAGCAACATTCGCGCAGCTTTTCCCATTCCTGCCGTAAGCCGCTTGAGCAGCGAAAAGGGAATTCGGAGGTGCCGCGCATCCGATAGTGTATGCAAGCCCTTTCCCTGCCCGCAGCCTTGATCTTCGATATGGACGGCGTCCTGATTGACTCCGAAGCGCTGCACGTCCGCTCCAAGCGCGACGCGCTCGCGGCGGCAGGAGTGACGGTGCCCGAGGAGCGCTTTGCCTTGTACACGGGTCGTAGCGACAAGGTGATGATTGACGACCTGGCCGAGGAGCACGGCCTGTCGCCGGAGCAGGGTGAACGCATCCTGCGGCATAAGGCGGAGATCTACGCCTCGCTCGAGCATGAGTTGCAGCCGGTACCCGGCGCGTTGGACTTTGTACGCTGGGCCGCGCGGCACTTCCGCCTCGCCCTGGCGACCTCGGCCAATCACCGCAATCGCGTGGCGCACACCGAGGCCCTCGGGATCGGATCGTTGTTTGAGGCAGCCGTGGATAGCGCGCGTTTTCGCAACCCCAAGCCCTCGCCCGAAGTGTTTCAGATCGCCATGAACGACCTGAACCTGAACCCTGCCCAATGCTGGGTGATTGAGGATGCCACCAACGGCATCGTGGCGGCAAAGGCGGCGGGCTGCACGGCCGTTGGCATCACCACAAGCTTCTCACCGGCGGAGCTGTACGCCTCCGGTGCAGATCTTGTGATCGATCGCTTCGCTGAGCTGCAGGACACCCTGCAAACGCTTGCGCAGCATGCCCGCGGCGGATCGGCGATGACATGGCCCGGCTTCAGATGCGAAATTGCACCTGTTGCAGCATGCATGCTGCGATCCAAGCGGCATCCTGCTGCGGCGTAGACGTTGATAGCCTGTCCATGCGGCGCTCGGTGGCGCCGCGAATCAGGTCCAGCGCTGCCCAGGCGAGCGGGCCGAAGTCTTGTGCCTCGATCTCGCCTGCGCTGACGCCTTCGGCGAAGATCGCCAGCAGGCTTGCATGGGCGTTCCGTAGAACCTCATTGGTCCCACGCTGAGCAGCAGACGGTAGATGCCTTCATGTTCCGGCCAAAACTCCAGTCGCACGCGAATGGCGGCGGAGATGCGTTCGCGAAAGCTGCCTGCCCCGGCGGAGCGCTCGGCGATTTCCGCCTGTAGTTCCCGGACGGCCTGCGCCACTGCCGCGACGTAGATCGCCTCTTTGTTCTTGAAGTAGAGGTACACCGTCCCCTTAGCGATCTTC
>CAXTRU010000375.1:0-3572 GCA_964246665.1 uncultured Acidobacteriaceae bacterium | reverse complement strand
GCCTTGGCCTTACCATTGCCAACGTGATGCCACGCGGCGATGGCGGTTCCGTCAGGCTGATCGGCAGCCGGCCCGGCAATACGGTATTTTTGTTTTCCGTCGCACGCCTGACGCAGGAGCACGCCGCGGCAAGCCCACAGAGTCGTTTGGAGACGACGCTATGAAGCAGCCCTCGATGCAGGCGAAAACCAAAGCACAATGCGGTTCGTGTGGCTCTGCGTTCGCGTTGCTGTGGCTCGCCTTTGCCGCCCCGTGTGTCGCTCAAGCGCAGGGGGAGCCATCACCGCAAGAGGAGGTCGCACGCCTGGCGCGGGCCGTGCGGGAGGCCCAGGCGCGCGTGGAGCAATCGCAAAAGGAGCTCGCCGATCTGCAACGCTCGCTGCAGGCCCTTCAGCAGCGGCTCGCCACGCCCGCGGCGGGCGTTTCTGCTGCGAGCGCTCCCGCTCAGCCGGCTTCGAGCCAAGAGAACGCGTCGGCCTCAGCCGCCGGAGAAGAGCTTGCCGAGCGCCAGGCCCTGCAGCAAAGCGAGCTCGCAACGCTCAATCAAGCCAAGGTCGAAAGCAGCTCCAAGTACCCCGTCACGCTGCGGGGCATGATCCTGCTGAATGGCTTTGTGAACACCGCGGGGGTAGACATCGCCTCCACTCCTTACGTGGCACTCGGCGGCGCGGGCAGTACGGGAGCCTCGCTTCGGCAAACGTCGCTGGGCATCGATGCGCGCGGACCGGTCCTGGCCGGTGGCCGAAGCTACGCCGACCTGACCATGGACTTCCTCGGCAACGCTGCGGGAAGCGTCTACGCGGATGCCTCGGGCCTCGTGCGCCTACGCACCGCGCATGCGGGTCTGCTTTGGCAGCGTACTTCCGCCTTTGCGGAGTTCGATCGCCCGCTGGTCAGCCCGAACGTGCCGTCCTCGCTCGTCACCATCGCGCAACCGACGCTGGCCTGGTCCGGCAATCTGTGGCAGTGGACACCCCAGGCCGGGGTCGCCCATACAGTGGACATCGGTTCACGGCAACTCTCGATGGAAGCCGCCTTGATCGACGTGCCCGACCCGCCTGCCCTGAGCAGCAGCGGATCCACGCTGGTCAGCAGCGCGGAAAGCAGCCGTTGGCCGGGCGCCGAGCTGCACATGGAGCTTGGCGGCAAGGGGAACGAGAAGACGGGCGGCGTCGGCCTGGGAGGGTACTTCAGTCCGCACCAAATTTCCGGCTCACCCGGCTACAACGCGTGGGCCGGCACCCTGGATCTTCGCAGTCCGCAATGGGCCGGTCTGCAGCTGACCGGCAGCGTCTACCGTGGGCTCGCGCTGGGTGGTTTAGGCGGCGGCGTCTACAAAGACATCGTCTCCCGCCAACAAAACGGCTCGCTTGTCTCGCGTCCACTGGACGACGTAGGCGGCTGGTTGCAGCTGAAACAGCGCGCGGGGCAGCGAATTGAGTTCAACGCGGCGCTTGGCATGGATCAGGGCTTTGCCGCCGAGCTTCGCGCCTACCCGCTGAGCAACTCGCTGCTGTACGCCACCCTGGCGCGCAACCGCACCCTCTTCGCCAACACCATCTGGACCCCAAGCGCCTATCTCCCCTTCTCCTTCGAGTACCGCCGCATCACCTCCACGCCCATCACCGGTCCGGCGGTGACCGCCAACCTCTTCGGGCTTGCCGCGGGATACGTGTTCTGATGGTGCGGCGTTTCCTAGCTGCGGCGCTGTTTTTAGCAAGCCTCCTCGGCGCCGGATCGCATCTCCGCGCGCGGGCCGCGATCTCGGTTTCGGCACGGTTGCAGCTGCCGCCAGGCGATGCCGCACGCGGGCACAGGCCGGGCTTTCCGCCCGCGGTGCTCTGGCTCAAACCGCTGGATGGGGCCAACGTGCCTGCATTCCCATCCCACGGCCCCTACATCCTTTCGCAAAAAGACAAGCGCTTTGAGCCGCACCTGCTCATCGTGCCGGTCGGAGCCGTCGTCAGCTTCCCAAATCACGATCCCTTCTTCCACAACGTCTTCTCGCTGTTCAACGGCAAACGCTTCGACCTTGGCCTGTATGAGGCGGGCAAAAGCCGCGATGTGGTCTTCTCGCGCGAGGGTGTGTCCTATATCTTCTGCAACATCCATCCGGAGATGAGCGCCGTCATTCTTTCGCTTTCCACGCCGTTGTTCAGCATCGCCGACGCCGCCGGGCAGTTCACGCTGCGCAACCTCGCCGCGGGCGACTATGAGCTTCATCTTTGGGTCGAAGGCCAGCCCGCATCCGTGCTCGATCATTGGGTGCAAAAGGTGCATGTCTCGGAAAGCGAGCACACCTTCGGCCCCTTTGTTCTTCTGCCCCCGGCAAAGGGCTCGCAGCACGAAAACAAATTCGGCCAGCCCTACGGGCCGGAGATCAAATCGGCCTACTGAACGCCACAAAACAGCTTTCGCCCCAAGAGACAAGCCGTTGACAATCTTCTGACCGGGAGGTGACAAGGGGCGGTCGTCACGGTTGCTACTCTCGGCTTGCGTTCAAAGCTAGCCACGAGCGCAACAGGCGGCAGCCCACCTTGCTTCGTCGAGCTGCCAAGGCATCCCCAGCCCCAACCAACGACCAAGTGGAGATCTCCCAAATGAAGAACACCTTCGTGGCGCGCGCTGCGTTGCTCAGCGCCTTTCTTTTGACCGGCGCGGCGGCTCAGGCCCAAAACTATTCCTTCCAAACACTCAGCGTCTCCAACAACGTCATCACGGAAGCCCTGGACGTTTCCGACACCGGGCTGGTTGTGGGTTGGGACACCAACTTCTCCGCGCTGCGGGCGTTCACCGAAAACAATGGCACCTACACCATCGTCAATGTGCCCGGCTACACCCAGGCGCAACTGACGGCCAGCAGTGGAACGCTGCTGTACGGCATCGGCGCCGGTAGCCAGGGTTTCAGCCTGGACGCGCAGGGCAATCTGACGAAGCTGTTCGTCGCTCCCCACATCGCGGCCGTGCCCGCCGGTGTCAATGGCGGCGGTGTGGTTGTAGGCAGCTATAAATCGCAGACAGTGCACACGGGCGCGTTTCTTTTGCAAAATGGCGCGTACACCACGTACTCCGCTCCGGGCAGTTACGATACCTCGTTCAGCGCCATCAATGACCATGGCGTCGTTGTCGGCACGTGGAACACACAAGGCGGTATCGTCCAGTCCTTTCAATACGCCAACGGCCAGATAAAGCCCATCCTCGTCCCGGGCTCCTATGCCACCACCGTCACCGGCATCAACAACGCGGGTGTGATCGTCGGCTGGTACGAGAAGACCTCGCAAGGGCCGATCGGCATGTTCAAGTACGACGGCACCACCTATGGAGAGCTCCCCATGCCGCCGAACGCCATCGGTTGCCGCCCCGCGCATATCAACAACCTCGGGAGCTTCGTCGGCTCCTGCTTCGACCCCGCAACGCAGTTCACCTACGCGTTCCTCGCGACGCCCCAGGGCGCCCGCGACTGACGTTTGGCCTTGACTCCCGCAGTGTCAAGGGAAGCGGCAACGGTCTCACCAGCCTGCAACGGTCGGTCACCTCGCAGGGCCAGCACATCCGGCCTACGGGGTACGCCG
>CAXTRU010000374.1:0-3574 GCA_964246665.1 uncultured Acidobacteriaceae bacterium | reverse complement strand
GGCGGCGTATGCTGGAGCGGGAGGTTGGGGCTGGAGGGGCTAAGGTGAACCGGACGGTGAAGAGGGGAGGAAGTCTCGCACGGTGAAAGAGTTGACCCCTCCTCGACACGGCCGACGCTTGAGGAGCGAAAGCGCATTCGCTGACCTGCGACGCACGATCGACTTGACATTGGCACCACGTGATGCGATCAATCGCCTCAAGAGGTGCCACATGAACAACGTCGTTGAGCTAGAGCGTTCTCGCAGCGCGCCTTCCGATCTTCAAACCTTCGCCGATGAATCCGGTCGTCGTCGCCTGTCGGGTGGCGCCGCAAAAGCTGTAGTACGCCTCACCGCAGCCTGGGGCGCCGGCAATGCGGAGAGCGCTGCTCTGCTCGGCGTTTCGGAAAGCACGTGGGATCGCATCAAGGCCGGGCGCTGGGATGGCGTACTGAGCCAGGACCAACTGACCCGTGCATCGGCGCTGATAGGCATTTTCAAAGGGCTGCACCTACTGTTTGCAGATGGGATTGCCGATCGCTGGCCCTCGCTCCCCAATCGCGGACCGATATTTGCACGCCAGTCGCCGATCGCCGCTATGATTGATGGCGGCATTCCGCGGATGCTCGAAACCCGGCAGTACATCGACGCGCTGCGTGGCGGGCTCTGACGAAGCACCGGCGTTCTCGCTGCCGATAGGCCGGGAGGCGTTCCGGCGCACTATTCGCCTGGTCTCGAGCGCACGGCTGCGTGACGCGGTCATGGCTCCGCTGGCTGACGATCAAGACGAGCTCGATCTACTTGCCGAGATCGAAGGCGCGACCAGCGGCCGGCTTGTTGCCGAAGATCGCGGCACCGCTTCTCTGCCCTCAATTGAGCTGGTGCATGGGGTAGCGCATGCCAAGTTCATCAATGCGAGCTTTGCGTACGCCAAGCCGCGCCAGATGAATCGGTTTAATCCTTCCGACCGCGGCGCTTGGTACGCTGCGCTGGCGGTGGAGACCTGCATTGCCGAGGTCGGCTTTCATCTGACGCAGGCGCTAGCCGACGCCAACGACTTCAACGCTGTAGTGGAGTATGGGGAGATGCTCGCCAGCATGGCGGGCGTGTTTGTCGATCTGCGCAGGATGCCAGAACATGCCTCCCTCGATCCTAACCCGGCAGTTGGCTATGTCGCTGGCAATGTCGTCGCTGCGCAGGCCCGGGCGGCCGACCTCAACGGCATAATCTACCCTTCGGTGCGACACCCCGGGGGCATCTGCATCGCAGCGTTGCGGCCGAACGTGGTACAGTCAGTCGTTCAGGGTGGGATGCACAGATTAAGTTGGTCAGGAGAGCCGACCTACGCTGTGGAGCACCTCGGTTGATGCCTAGCAACGTGCAAGACTGGACGGCAATCCAGCCCACATGCTGTCGGCAGGCCTATTGCTGCCCTGAAGCACATGCCCGTGATGGGATCGCTTGCATTGCACTATGACAGCGGGGCGAGTGAAATTTTGCCTACGTCACCGTACATCTGCGCCATAGAATCCTTGGTCTGAGCGCGGCTTAAGGACCGGGACACGGCGCCGATCGCCAGCACAAGACCCGAAGTTCGGGTGGCCAGCGGATAATTGGCTGACCAAGAGCTAGCCTGAACGGTCAGCGATGAATTTCAGGTAGATCGAGTTTTGCTCCTGCAGAGCAGGAATTGCGCTCCGCGCTGCCCGGCCGGCGGGGTCGCGCTGTACCGGGCGCTACTGCCCTGCGCATTGACGAGCGTTACGACGATCAAAGTGCCGCCATACCTTACACTCGCTTAACACCTCTTAACAACAAGCTGTAGCCAGATCAGCAGGTTAAGAAATTGGCATGGAACATGCTTATGGTTTCCAGCAGTACCCTAGGTTTTGGTAGGAAGGTGAATCGATGCGCAACCTCATGATTTTAGCTGCAGTCGCCGCTGCGGTTGGTGGCTCTGCCGGCGCGATGACGATCACGTCGTCGACGAACGGTCCCGATACCGGTCCGGCGGGCAATCAGCATGTGATCGACGACTTCAACTCGGCTGCCGGGCTTTCCGGGACCTACTCGCTCGTCAGCGGCTCGGTGTCGGGGCAGTATGCTGCTCCGTTTCAGGACGCCACGCAGTACCTCGCCGTGCGTGCCGGGCAGACGGCTTCCCTAGCGATTTCGCCGGCGGTCAAGTCGCTGAGCTTCTATTGGGGGTCGATCGACACCTACAATACCGTCACGTTCTTCTCGGGGTCGACGCAGGTCGGCTCGTTCAACGGGAGCCAGATTCCTGCGGCCCCCGCTGACGGGAGCCAAGGGAACCCGGTCAACAATCGCCGGGTGAACTTCAGCTTTGACGGCGCCGAAGTGTCGAGCGTCCAGTTCAGCTCGTCGCAGAATGCGTTTGAACTTGATACCGTTGCCGCCGCCGTACCGGAGCCAGCGACGTGGGTGATGCTCCTGGCTGGTTTTGGCCTTGTTGGAATGACGGCTCGCCGGCGCTCTCCGACGGTCGTCGCTGCCTGACGAACTCGGTCGCGACCCACTTGGGGTCGCGACCGATATTCGCACGGGCTAACGGCATGTCTCTGAAGCCGGGTGATTGCCGTTCTTGTTTATCGGGGTCGCGTCGGAATGGACCGACTTGTAGTCAGTGAGAGCGACCATCACGCCATCACGGCTGAGCGAGACCGTTGCGCGCACATCTTGTCCGATGCGATCGGAGGGGCCGAGAAGGTTACAGCCCGCAAGCTCCTAGCTGCTGTAGCGTCGATCAAGGCCGAGCCGCCAGGCAACTCAACCGCGGCGGCCGAACAAGCCCGTTGCGCGCGGATCGTTGAAGCGGCGGCCTATCATATGCAAGGTCATGAAGCAGCGGCATATCATGCGCTTGCTGCAATCAGACTTCGTCAGTCGGCGCTCGGCTAACACCTGAGCAGATCGCCGGCATGACCCAAATCGCTTGCTAGCAGGTCACACTCGGGTGAAAGTACGCTAGTTTCTTTGAGGAAGTAGCCTTCGTCTGTGATCAACGCGCTCGCGGATGTCGAACCAGTCGCGGGCCGAAGCCATTGCCTCGAGGCGAAGCCGAATGCGGGTCCGGTAACCGTGCTTATTGCGTTCGATCAATGCCGCCGCTTCGAGCACTTTAAGGTGATGAAGCACGGCAGGTAACGTCATTTTGAACGGAGCGGCGAGTTCGCTTAGCGTCGCCTCGCCCGCGACAAGTTGTTCAAGGAGGGCACGTCGGGTCGGATCCGCGAGCGCGGCGAAGGTTGCATTGAGCTGCTTCATGTCGGGAACACGATCGGTTTCGAAAGCAACGCGCTCATTCGTCACGAAGGTGAACCCACCTGCGCGTTGATGCCGGATTGGACGAAGCCGGTTGCCAGCCGCGAGCGCTCAACGCGGCCGCTCACAAGCCAACCGCGAAACGTAAATGGACGACTCGCACTTATCGCCGCCGAACCGCGAAAAAAGAGGCTTCTACTCAAGATAGATAATTTCATGGCACCTACGCACTCAGATCAACTGGTAAGAGAAACTATGGATTCATTACCCTTACCTGTAGTTAATGAACGTTAAGTTGATCGGTTCCCGG
>CAXTRU010000373.1:0-3579 GCA_964246665.1 uncultured Acidobacteriaceae bacterium | reverse complement strand
CCACCTGAACCACGGCAACGCTGCGCTGCTGGCCGAGAGTCTGGAAGTCATTCAGCAGACCGCCAACATCATCCTCGCCGCCTTGGAGCCACCCGCTATCGAGGAACCGGCGGAAGCCACGACCGATGAGCTTGCGGAGGTGGCGTGATGCAGACCATCCTCCAGATCATCGCGAAGGCCGGAGGCTGGCAGCCCAGCCTCTACCTCAAGATTCCCAATCCGCCGTACATGGAGCTTGTCATCGAGGCGATGGACGAGTCCGGCCCGCTTGGACTTCCGGCTATCTCTGTCTGTCACTACGGCGAACAGAACGGCGATGCCATGCGCGACCCCGAAATGTGCTTTGAGCTTGGCTTCGCCGGTGGCGCTCACCTTGACCCGTTTGTCTGGCGCAACGATTACGTGGCCGTCGAGCAGTGGAGCCGCAACATCGTTCGCGAGCACTACGTGTGCCTGACCCAACTGCACCGCCAGCACGAGAGCTTCGCCCGGACGTGGGACAACAACCTGCGTTTGCAAGGCTTCGCCGAGGCATTCGACCCCGACCGCCACATTCGCGGATAGCCCCTTTCTCCCCGCCCACGGCGCGGAGACAAAGGCATCATGCCGCGCCATAACAGCCACCCGCCACACACGCTAGGAGGGCATCATGCAGGACAGCAGCGCATTCCAGTACATCGCCATTGACCAGATACACGAGTCCACCACCAACCCCCGCCAGACCTTCGAGCCGTGCAAGCTGGAAGAGCTTGCCAAGAGCATCCGGCAGCACGGCCTCATTCAACCCATCACGGTACGCCCGAACTCCGACGGCTTCGAGATCGTCGCGGGAGCGAGGCGTTTCCGCGCCGCGCAGCTTGCCGAACTGTTTTCTCTCCCCGCCCGCATCGTGGAACTGACCGATGCCGCCGCGATGGAGTGGCAGTTGGTCGAGAACTCGCAGCGCGTGGACGTGCATTCCTACGAGGAGGCGCAAGGCTTTCAGCGTCTCCTGGACCTTTCCGGCTATGACGTGACCGCGCTTGTCGCCAAATCCGGCAAGAGCGCAGCCCACATCTACGCGCGGCTGAGTCTGCTGCAGCTGATTCCCGCCGTTGCGGAAGCCTTCGTGCAGGAGCGCGTCACCACGAGCCATGCCAACCTCATAGCCCGTCTGCCGCAGGAGCACCAGGCAGCCGCCTTCGAGAACTGCTGGCGCAAGGACTGGCAGGACAAGGAGCCGCACCTGTTGCCAGCCAAGCACCTTTCGGCATGGATACAGGCCAACCTCTACCTGAACCTTGCAGAAGCCCCGTTCGACCGCGAAGACGCTACCCTAAACCCCGTTGCCGGCGCGTGTGTCACATGCCCGCGCCGCAGCGGGTTCAACACCAGCCTGTTCCCGGACGTGAAAGGCGACCAGTGCCTTGACGCCCCGTGCTTCCAGACCAAGGTGATCGCGCACATCGACCGCCAGCTTGCCGCAAGGCCGGAGCTTGTCAGCATCGAGACCGCATGGCGTAGCCCCAAGGAGCAGCGACCCGGTACGCTCCAGCGCAACCAGTACCGCGAGCTCGACATCGCCGACAATCCAGACGCCGAGCCGCCTTGCAGCCACACCCGAACGGCCATCATCGCGTTCGGCAAACACGCCGGACATACGCAGATGGTCTGCGTGGAGCCGAACTGTCCGGTTCATAACCCGCGCGAAGCCGCCCGCATCGCCGCCGACCCGCCGCCCATCATGGAAGCCGCGCCGGAGCAGGAGACGGGGGAGGGATCGGCCCAGCGCGAAGCCGAACACCAGCAGCGCATGACCGACTACCAGGCCGAGCAAAAGCGCAAAGAGGAGGAGCGCAAGGCCGAGTTCGACCGCCAGCAGAAGGAGTACGAGGCCGAGCAAGCCAAACGCGACAGGCAGCATAAGGCGCGGGTTGCCACCTTCGAGCGCATCATCGAACAGGCCCCGGCGACGTTCAACGCACCGCAAACGCGGGTATTCCTCCGCTTGCTCATCTGCATGGAGCCGTACCAGTTCCTTGAGATGACCGCCGCACACTTCGCCGGAGAGGACGAGAACACGCAGCAGTCCGACGATGAAATCGTGCTGGCCGCACTGGATAACACCGCAGACGAGAAGCTAACCGGCCTCGCCCTGCGCATCGTGCTCAGCGACCACATCGGCATCCCGGACGAGAACCAGCCCGACCTGCTGACCGAAGCCGAACAGGTATTCACACCCAGGAAGCCGAAGGCAGACAAGCAGAACACAACAACGGCCAAGGCGAACAAGCCCGCAGCGAAAGCCGCCGCGAAGAAAACGGCTCCGCACAAGAAAGCCGCGTAACGCGCTTGCATTTTCCGGCCCCGGACAAGTCCGGGGCCGTTTTCTTTCCAAAAACGGCAGGGAGAAACCGCTTTGGTTTCTCCCTGCACCCTCATCCAGCCTCCTTCGGCCTCCGCACGTCGGCTGCGCTGCAGGAGCCGAGTTCCAAGTCTGTTACGAAACTCGCGAGGTGGGAGCTTGGCGCATTACTGACGAGAAGCCGACATACCGTTACTGACCGGCAGTCAACGAGTGACTCGGCGATTACGCGTTAATTGAGAATCATCGCTGACGAGAGCGGCGCTTCCCGTACTCATGCACATGCTAGAGAGCCATGCTGGTTTGTACGGTTGACCTGCCCAACTGCTCGATTGCTGCGCTGTAAATGAGGTACACGCACCTCGAGGTCAAGACTCAGCGGAACCTGACCCCTCTGCAACGCTTTGCATCTGAATCAACACGCACGAGAGCATACGCAGGCACCTTCTGGAGGACGCATGATGACCGGACAGCAGGCATCGGGAGAAAGGGCGGATTCGGCCGTCACAACACAAATGATGGTTAATGGCCGTTCTCACACATTGCAGGTTGAGCCCTGGACTTCTTTGCTCGACCTGCTTCGGGAGGGACTGCAACTGACCGGCAGCAAGAAGGGCTGCGACCACGGCCAGTGCGGCGCCTGTACCGTGCAGGTGAACGGTGTACGCGTGAATAGCTGTCTTTGCCTTGCTGTGATGCACGATGGGGATGAAGTCACGACGATTGAAGGTCTTGGGAGCGAAGGAAACCTTTCGCCGATGCAGCAGTCCTTTGTGGATCACGATGGCTATCAGTGCGGATATTGCACACCGGGTCAGATTTGCTCCGCCGTGGGCATGCTGAATGAGGGTCATGTGAAGACAGAAGCGGATATTCGTGAACAATTGAGCGGCAACGTGTGCCGCTGCGGAGCGTACCCGAATATCGTTGCCGCGGTGAAGCACGTCATGGCCATGGGCCAGACTGAAGGTGGGCGATGAACAACTTCCAGTATGTACGGGCCGAAGGTCTGGACGGTGCTGCCCAGTTTGTCGCAGGGCACGCAGGGGCAAAGTTTATCGGTGGTGGAACGAACCTCGTCGATCTGATGAAGTACAACGTCGAGAAACCCTCGGCGCTGGTGGATCTGAATCGGCTTTCCATGCGCGACATTTCGGAGCTGCCGGACGGCGGTCTGCGGATCGGTGCGTTGGTGACTAACAGTGATGTCGCCTACCACCCGACTGTATCGATGC
>CAXTRU010000372.1:0-3579 GCA_964246665.1 uncultured Acidobacteriaceae bacterium | reverse complement strand
ATTTCGGAGATGGGAACCGCGAGGCGGACCCTGATCTCGATGCTGTGGTGGAAGGCGTCAAGTTCGTCCGCTCCATGAATCAGAAGCTGAGGACGGTTGGCCTGATTCAGGAGGAGGAAGTACCCGGCGATCAATACGGAACCGATGACGGGCTGCGTACCTTTATCCGCAACGAAGCCTGGGGCCATCACGCCTCCTGTACGAATAAGATCGGCGCTGATAACGATCCTATGGCGGTTCTTGACAGCCGTTTTTGCGTCCGCAAGACGCAGGGCTTACGGGTGGTAGATGCCTCTATATTTCCGAAAATCCCCGGCTACTTCATCGTGACGGCCATCTACATGGCAAGCGAAAAAGCAACTGACGTTATTTTGCAGGACACTTAACTCTGCACCCTGCTTCGACACATCAGCATCAGTCGTACTGGATGGAGCGTAAGCGTCCGAAGTTCGCACAGAGATATGCAAGAGTGTATGTGTCCACTTGTTCTATCGTGGACACATACACTCTCCGTTAGGCTCAAGGCTGTTTGCGAGCCTATGCTGAAGCTGCCTGCAGATGCCAGGGCAGCAGTTCCTCGATGCGGTTGACCGGATGGTCGGCGATCTGCGTCAGCACTTCGCGCAAGTAGGCTTCCGGGTCGAGGCCGTTGAGTTGGGCGGAACCGAGTAGGCTGTATACCGCAGCGGCTCTTTCTCCTCCCGCATCCGATCCGGCAAACAGAAAATTCTTCCTCCCTAAGGCCACCACCCGCAGCGCGCGCTCGGCGGCATTGTTATCGATCTCGAGGCGTCCATCTTCGCAATAACGCGTCAGCGCCGTCCAGCGGTTCAGCGCGTAGTGAATCGCTCCGGCCACCTCGGACTTACGCGAAAGTTTGCGGTCACTGGCTTCCAGCCACGTGTGCATTGCTTCTACCATCGGACAAGCACGCGTCTGGCGCACTTGCTTTCGTTGTTCCGGCGAGCGGCCCCGGATCTCTCGTTCAATGTCATAAAGCTGCCCGATGCGCTCGACCGCCTCCGTGGCCAGTGGCGAGGCATGCGCCTGCTGGAGATCATAAAACTTGCGTCGCACATGCGCCCAACAGCAGGCTTCCCGGATGCGGTCGTCTTGGTAGAGATGGTTGAATCCGGCGTAGGCATCCGCTTGCAGCACACCCTGAAAGTCCTTGAGATGCCGCCCGGGATGCTCGCCCTTGCGGTCGGGCGAATAAGCAAACCACACGGCCGGGGCCGCACGGTCCCCAGCGGGCCGGTCATCGCGCACATAGGTCCACAGACGGCCTGTTTTGGTTTGGCCTTGTCCCGGCGCTAAGACCGGCACGGGCGTGTCGTCGGCATGCACTTTACCGGTCGCCATCACATACCGCCGTAACGCTTCGACCAAAGGGGCCAACAATCGGCTCGCGCCGCCGACCCAGTCGGCCAAAGTCGAGCGCTCCAACTCGACGCCGCTCCGCGCATAAATCCCGGTCTGCCGATACAACGGCACGTGGTCCGCATACTTGCTGACCAGCACATGCGCCAGCAGACCCGGACCCGCTAAGCCGCGCTCGATGGGGCGGCTCGGCGCGGGCGCTTGCACAATGCGTTCACAACCGGCGCAACTGGACTTAGGACGAACGTGGCGCAGGACCTTGAACGAAGCGGGCACGTACTCCAACATTTCGGAGACATCTTCGCCGAGCGGACGCAACACTCCGCCACAAGAGGGACAAGCTTCGTGCGGCGGCGCATACACTTTGGTTTCGCGCGGCAGATGCGCAGGCAATGGTTTCCGGGCCGGGCGGCGTGGGGACGCAACGGCAGCGACCGTCTCGGACTTCTCGGCAGAAAGGCGTTCGGCCCGGCTAGTTTCCAGATCCTCTAAGCGCTGCTCAAGCTGCTCAATTTGCTGCTCGACGCGTTCCGACTTGCGGCCAAACTGCTGGCGCTGCAGTTTGGCCAGCAGCAGCTTCAAATGCTCAATCTCGGCTTCCTGTGAGAGCAACTGCGTATGCTGCTCCCGCACCAGCGCTTTCAGCGCTTCGTGGTCGAGCAGGTCGAGATCCGGCAAGGTCGTTTGCGCCGTGTCCATCTCCGGCAGTATGCCATGAGCACTTGGGACTGGGATGTGGGTCGGAAACAACGAAGCGAAAGAATGTTCCCGGCTCACACCGATAGTTGCGGAGGCGCCGTGCGCACCGGTTGCCGCCAGTCGATGCCTTCCAAGAGCATCGACAACTGCGCCCGCGTGAGCGAAACGGTGCCGCTTTCGGCACGCGGCCAGACAAAACGCCCGCGCTCCAAACGTTTCGCAAATAAGCACAGGCCGTCTCCATCGAACCAGAGCAGTTTGACGAGATCGCCGCGTCGTCCGCGAAAGACAAACACATGGCCTTCAAATGGGCTTTGTTGGAGCGTGGTTTGCACCAACGCACTCAAGCCCGTAAAGCCCCGGCGCAGATCGGTCACTCCGGCTGCAATCCAGATGTGACTGCCCGGCGGAAGTGCCATCATCCGAGTAAGCAGCCCAAAATCATCCGCAACGAAGCGGGGTCAACGGTGCCCTGAATGCACAGCTTTGCTTTCGCGAGTTCCAGATGAAGCGTGCCCGTGGGCTGAGCGTCTGCTCGGGGTGGGACGGAAATCCGTGCTTCGCTTTTCTCCGCTGCCGTCGACATCGGTTCCGGCAGAACCAGGTCGGCAATCTGCACCGGGAGCAAAGCGGCTTTCAACGGGGTAGGTCCGAGCAAGCCCTGCTGGTACTGCTTGCGCCAGTAAAAGACTTGATTGGCATTGACTCCGTGCGCTTGCGCCACGCGAGCGACCGAGGCGTGAGGCCGAAAGGTTTCCTCGACAACGCGCCGTTTCTTCTCCACCGAGTGCATGCGCCGGGGCGGGTTCACGCCGGGTTTCGTTTCTGTGCTGGTTGTGAGGGAGGGAAGGCTGCTCATGAGCTTGGGAAAGACACGCTCGCGCGTGCCTTCTTCAGCATGCCTGGAACGCCCAATCCTGTCGAGGGGGCCAGATTCGGACGCTTACTCTGCGACAAGGCCTTCGACACTTGCTCGACGCCTTTGGTCTGCTCCTCACTGCCACACTTGACTTTTTCGACCAGCGTTTTGACGCTGGCAGTGCTCTCTGTAATGGCGTGTACTGCCGTGGCGACTTGTGTCAGTTTCGTCTGACCATCCCTGGATTTAGCGACCGATTCCTCAATCAGCCCTGTCGTATCCTTGGCTGCCTGGGCACTCTTCTGCGCTAAGTTACGGACCTCGTCGGCCACGACGGCAAAGCCCATCCCTTGTTCGCCGGCACGCGCGGCTTCTACCGCTGCGTTCAGCGCCAGGATATTGGTTTGGAAGGCAATACCGTCAATGGTTTTGATAATGCCTGCGATCTTTTCGCTACACAGGTTAATCTCATCCATCGCGGTGACCATCTGCTCCAAGCTCTGATTCGCTTCGTCAATCTTGTGGCTGGCTTCCGCCATGTTCGTGGCCGCCAGACTGGAACTTTGGGCATTTGAGTTGGCCAACGCACTGATTTCGTGAGTGGAGGCGGAGGTCTCCTCAATGGAGGCTGCGTGCGCTGA
>CAXTRU010000371.1:2177-3582 GCA_964246665.1 uncultured Acidobacteriaceae bacterium | reverse complement strand
GTCATAGATGCGATCCAGGCTCTTGCAAAGGTCGCGCAGAAGTTTGAGGTCGGCCAAGGCGCGGGCGGTCCCTGCGCTTTCCGCCGTCAACGCTTCGTGGGGCTCGTCTCCGAGCCTGGTGCCTTCTTTCCAGGTAGGGGCAATGGCGTACAGGTCGCGGATGTAGAGGATGGCCTGCTCGCTGACGAGCCGCTGTTGCGTGTAGATCTGTGCGTACTCTGAGGCTTGCTCGTAGCTCATCAGGCTGACGGCGCCTTCCTCGCGGGCGGTGTCCCATGCGGCGGACTGCGGGCTGTTCCAGCGCCACTGGCCGGAGCTGTCCGGCGGCCCGGGACGATGCGCCAACGCGGCCTGCAATGCCGCCAGGCTCTGCTCCAGCTGCTGTTGGGTGTTGTTGAGAGCCGTTTCATCATCGGCGACCAGCACTCGGTTCCCGTGCAGCTCATCACGGAGATTGCGCTCGGCTGTGTGGAGCTGGTGACGATGGTGAAGGAACTCCACTGTTTGCTCAAGCCCGATGGCAATCAGGAGGCCGATCGTGATGGTGCCGATATGGATAAAGAAGTCGCGCCAGTTATGAATCGCGTGTTCAGGTGGGTGAACTTCCATGCGGGAACAGGCTTCCTTATCTGTTGGACTTACTTTGTGCCGCATACGCCTGCTGTATGCCTTGCAGAAGTTGCTTCAGCGTATACAGATCCACGAGCGCGATGCCGTTTTCGCGAATGGCAAACTGCAGGTCTTCCTTGGCAACTTTGCGGTAGTCGTTCCCACTGATCACGGGGCCCAGTGACTCGGATTCGCGATCGAAGACCTTGATGAGGTCGCCGTTGAGTTGCTCCTGAAGGCCATACAGGCCGGCGAAGGACTGCACTTCCTCATAGGGCATGTAGCCGAGAGCGCCGGTTTCGCGAGCGGTGCGCCAAGCGGTGTCGTTGAGGGGCGAGAAGTGGATCTCCTAAGACATGCTCGGATTGCTCGCAGGGTCGGCGGCGATGGCCTGGATCGCAGCGATGTTGGTTTCCACGCGGTGGACATTGGGGTCGATCTGCGCGATATCGAAGGCGGCGGCCTCGTTATTCAGCTTGAGCTCCTGCCGGATCGTCTCGCGGGCGTGGGCAACAAGCTCCTTGTGATGGAAGTTTTCGACCACGGCCTCAAGTGTTGGCGCAATAAAAAGGCCGACGGTCATGAGGCCGATGTGGATAAGGGCGTCTCGCCAGCTGTGGACGGGCTCGTGAGGCGGGTGGACTTCCATGGTGGAAAGTGTACTTGGGAGTCGCCTTGCTGGCGGGGCTGAGACGCAGATTCCCTGCGGGAAGGACAACTATAAAAGCGAGGACGAACGCGGCTTCACCTTCCGGTAGGCGCGGCGGGGCTGCTGGCTGCGGGCGTTGCCGGTGCG
>CAXTRU010000371.1:0-2167 GCA_964246665.1 uncultured Acidobacteriaceae bacterium | reverse complement strand
GGTGGCGGGGGGGGTGGGCTGGGGGGGGGTGTGGGGGGGGGGCGGCTGTACGCCGGCGACGCGCAGGGCCTGGTCAATGATGCCGAACAGGAAGGGCAGCGACACAGCACCGTCGATCTTGTCGCCGTTGATATAGAGCGTCGGCGTGGAGTCGACACCGAGCTTGGTGCCTGTGTCGCGCGACGCCTGCACGGGGGCGGCGTCCTGTTTGGTGAGGCAGGCATTGAGCTTGGTCATGTCGACCTTGCGGAACTGCCCTTGTTCGCGGGTGAGGGTATCGAGCTGGTCGTTGGCGCGGGCCTGGGTCTTCTCGGCCTTGGGGTCCTTGGGGTCGGCGCCGAACTCCGAGGCGTGGGCATGGATGTAGTCGACCTCAGACCAGTAGCCGTCGTTCGACAGCGAGCCAAGGCAGTTCGTGTCCACGGCGGCGCGCAGGGCCCAGGGATGAATTTCGGTCAGCGGGAAATCCTTGTAGACGATGCGAACCTTGTCGCCATAGCGCTCGTTGATCAGCGGAAAGATCTGGCTGTGGAGCTTGGCGCAGAACGGGCACTCGAGGTCGTCAAAGCCGACGATGGTAACGGGGGCACCCACCGGGCCGCCACGAAAGGGCCGCCCATCCCCGGAGACGAGCAGCTTCGGGTCGTTGGAGATGTCGAACTTGTTGATCTGGGCGAGCGTTTTCCCGTCGCGCGAGAGCAGAAACGTGATGGGCTTCGAGACCTGGCCCTCGTGCGTGACCGTGAGCGACAGGGTGTCATAGCCGGGGAACTCCGAAGGCGAAAGGGTGGCCGGGTTTACGGTGGTCTCAGGCGGCAGGTTCGCCTTCTGGCGCAGCATCACCTCGACTTTGCGCTGCATCTCGGGGGAAAGCGCTTTGCCGGCATCCCCGGACGCAGGCACGGCGGCGGACGGCGCGGCACCCGCTGGGGCGGCCGGTTGCTGGGCATGGCAGCCCAAGGTCAGAAGAGCGGTCGCGAGGAGGGGAAAGGAGAGGAAACGGGCCAGACGCACAATACTTTGATTATCGCAGGGCACGAAGGTGAGCCGGATCTCGTCGTCAGGGCTCGCCCGGTGCGTCGTCGAAGCTCTTGAAGAGGCGATACGGTTCCGTCCCTTTCCGGCTTAGAACGTAGTCCTGCGACCACGAATGGGTCGTGAGGGAGTCCGCGCCGGTGATGACGATGTCAGGCGGCTGGCCCGCTTTGCGCGCGAGGCGCACGGCCAGGATCTGCCAGCACTGGATGCTCTGATCCGGATCGGGACTGCCGTCCAGGAAGTAGGTTGCGCCGTGCGCGGGCACCACGTAAACGCCGCAGGTGTGCCCCAGCACGCCGGCGTCAGGCAGCGGCAGGGTGAAGACAACGGGAACAACGGTGAGCTCCGTACCGTTCCCGCCAACAAGGTTGAAGACCTGCTTCGGATCGACCTTGAGGTGTCCGGCGCCGTGGGGCAAAAGCGCGGGGTCAAGCCTCGCCGACACGCCGGTGCGTTCCGCAGGGGCCAGCGGCAGAAGACGTTCTTTGGTCTGAGCTGCGCCCGCCTCTGTCAGGAGAAGCGAGGTGAGCAGGATCACCTTAATAGCCGGCCGCTTCAGCATAGGCAGTTCCAGTCGTGTGTTGTAGGGCGGTTTGGCCTTCGCGTAGTCTGAGCCGTTGTAGTGTCGCGCGATCACAGGCCAGTCTTTCCGCTGAAGCGCCTTCCAAAGTGTCTAGAACAGCCGCTCCGCGCGCCGGATGTTGCCTGCGGAGCCGATATTGGCCAGCGTGAAGTTGAACCGGTAGGCGTTTTCGTCGCGCACCGTGCCGAGATTGTATTTGCGGTACTCCACGGCGAGGCCGCAGCAGTTCCAGTTGTAGCCGGCCTGGATGGCCGTATATTGCGAGTCGCCGCGAATCAGGTCGAGGCCGGTGTTGGCGCCCACGGAAAGGCCCGGCTTGGTGGGTACCCCGTAGCCGATGAGGAGACGAAGCTGCGAAAAATTGGAGACCGGCGAGGTTTGCAGTGAGGCGTTCTGGTTGGTATCGATGACCTCGGTCGCAAAGCGTCCAGGGGCGTTCAGGCGGGCGTAGCTCATGCCGCCGAACCAGTTGCCCTCATGCGCGTCGAGAAAGACGTTGGAGCTGGTGAACTTCTTCGCGCCGGTGTCGAGATCGAAGTCCCACTC
>CAXTRU010000370.1:0-3585 GCA_964246665.1 uncultured Acidobacteriaceae bacterium | reverse complement strand
TCGCTTGCGGTGAGGATGGGGAGCGGAGTCACGCCTGTTCTGATGCAGTCTGGCAGCGCGGACGAACCAAGTGCAACGCCCTCAGGCTTTTTAGCCTACGAGGGCGCAGCGCACGCTCCTTGTGTGTCGCACCTACTGCAAGCTACTGAAGCACGCGCTACTGACCGGTAGTGGCGCTAACGGCGGTGGTGGAGTGGGTGTTGTTGAAGTAGCTGCGATCGGCCATGGCGCGATAAAAGGCACCTGTGAGCTCAGCGGCTTTGGGACCGAACGTAGGGCGGCCACCCTCCAGAAAGATCACCGTCACAATGCGCCCGGTAGGGGCGCTACCGTAGCTGACAAACCAGCCGAAACGCGTGCCATTGTTGGAACAGGTGCCCGTCTTGCCGAACACGGGGAAGTCGACGAAGTTGGACTTCAGCGAGCGCGCTGTACCCCAGTTCACCGCGCCCGCCATGCCCGGCAGGATCTGCGGGATGACGTCCTGGATGTCGAGCAAACGCTTTACGCGGGGCTGGAAGTCCGCCAGTTGCTCCTGGGAGGTGGGGTGTTGCAGATAGTAAAGCGTGCCCCCGTTGGCGATGGCCGAGACCAGCGCGCCCAACTGCAGTGGCGTCATGGAGATGCTTTCGCCAAACGAGCACATCCGGCCAACCCCGCCCATGTTGTGCGGCAACTCGGTATCCGGGTAGGTCCCGAGCTGTTCGCCCTGGATGCCGTAGCCGGCGAGCTCGCCCAAGCCGAACTCATTGGCGTAGTGCTTCACGCGCTCAAAGCCCATCGCGCGACCGAGCACCTCGAAATACAGGTTCACGCTCTTGGCCAGAGCGGTGGGGAGATCGAGCGAGTAGTGACCGGGGTGTCCTCTTTGATCAGACCTTCCTTCAACGCGGCGAGCGCCACGGAGACTTTGATCGTCGAACAGGGCTCTGCGCCGGAGCTCAACGCAAGTTTCTGGTTAACCATCGCGAGGATGCGCCCGGAACTTGGATCGATGGCGAGCACCGTGCCGTTCATGTTGCCAAGCGCCTGAATCGCCGCGGCGCGCACCACGGGGTCTTCGCCAGCCGTGATGTCGCCGGCGGTCTGCAGCGTGGGATCTTCCAGAAAACTTGAGGCGTAGAAGCGCTCGCCATAGCTGCGAACGGCCATCGCACGACGGCCACGTCCGCGGCGGGCGACGACTCCCCGGGCGACGCCGGCAGAGACGCGGCCATGGCCAAGGTGCGCCACACTGGCGTGGGTGCTGCGCGGCGCAACATGGCGGTGCACGGACGCTGAAGCGAACCCACAGCTCAACAGAAGAGGAAGAACAACAGATCGCAATGTGCGCACGGCAGGGACCCTAGTGGTTGCGGCGCAGAAACGCCGGGATGTCGAGTTCGTCGGACTCGGCCGGTGGAGGTGGGGCGTCCCCGGCATAGCCCGCAAAGGAAGGAACCCGGGCGTCGGGCCAATGGCTCGCCACTTCAGGCTCAGGCGCCTTCTCGGCAGATTTCGGGGAATCTTGAGTCCAGGGCCGATCGGCGCGCAACTCCTCGTTGCCCTTGGTGAAGAAGTCGTCGTCAAACACGGACGCGGGTACCGGGACCAATTCCTGCCGGGCTTCTGCGCTCGCAGCAGGCTGGTACGCCCCTGCAGCAACGGGAGCCACCCGTGGGCTGTTGTTACCTGAGGTCATCGCCGAAGAATCATCCTCCGCAGGCGCCGGGCCGGGTGTCCCTGCGTCCGTGATGGAAGGAGATCCACTGGCCCGGACCACCGGGATGGGCTGGGTGTCAGGCGAGACGCTTGTAGTGGATGGCGCTAAGCTTTCGGTGCGAGCAGGTGTCGGCGAAGGCGCACCCGGGGACGGCGCGATCTCACTCGCGAAGGGGGCACTCGGCACGCGTGGGGAGATGCGCGGGCTGAAGCTGTTGGACGGCGCCGGGGCGGTCTCCACAATCGGCATACCGCCCAGCATGCGCTCCCGCCGCTGCGGTTGCGCCTCGCGGAAGCCCGTGGCGATGACGGTGATCTTCACGTCATCCCCCATGGCTTCGTCGAGCACGGCGCCAAAGATGATGTTGGCATCCTCATGGGCGGCGTTCTGGATGATGGTGGAGGCCTCATTGACCTCGTTGAGCTTCAGCGAGCTCGACCCGGTGATGTTGATCAGCACGCCGCGCGCGCCGTCGATGGCACCGGACTCCAGCAGTGGCGAGGCCATGGCAGCCAATGCAGCTTCCTTGGCACGATCGGCCCCGGCGCGTACCGCCGTACCCATCACGGAATAGCCCATGCCGGCCATCGTCGTTTTCACGTCGGCGAAGTCACGATTGATAATGCCGGGGATCGTAATAATGTCCGAGATGCCCTGCACGCCCTGGCGCAGCACGTCGTCGGCAATGCGGAAACGCTCAAAGAAGCCCGCATCTTTCGCGACTGCGAGGAGCTTCTCGTTGGGAATCACGATCAGAGTATCGACCGATTCCAGCAGCTCCTGCATACCACGTTCGGCCTGCATCATACGACGTTTGCCTTCGAAGCCGAACGGACGTGTTACGACCGCGACGGTCAGCGCACCCATCTCACTGGCCAAGGATGCAATTACCGGCGCGGCCCCGGTGCCCGTGCCGCCGCCGAGGCCGGCGGTGACGAACACCATATCCGCACCCTCAAGCGCCTCGATGATCTTGTCGGAGTCTTCCAGCGCCGCCCGACGCCCAATATCAGGGTTCGCGCCGGCACCAAGACCGGCCGTCAGCTTAACGCCGAGTTGCAGCTTCACCGGCGCGTTGGAGGACTCCAGCGCCTGCGCGTCCGTGTTGGCCGCAATAAACTCCACGCCTTCAACCTTGGCCGCAATCATGCGGTTGACGGCGTTGTTGCCGCCGCCACCCACGCCGATCACCTTGATCCGGGCACTGCGTTGCGTTTCGTCGTGGTAATGGATGCGGAGGGCGTCGTCGGTCTGATACGACATGGGGAGAAAACTCCTGAGGCGGAGAGGGCGCTCGCCTCTGATTCTGCATGAAAACGGCGTGCAATGCGCGCGCCGTTCGTACGCAGGCGCGCGTTCGCTGTACCTACTTGGATTCTGTTCCGGCGAGGCGTGATAAGTTTCGCTTCGCGAAGAGCGTATCGGGCCTTCGCCCGTTCTAGCGGGGTGTGTGGAAGACCAGGCCGGCGCCAATGGACTGCGTGCCATGGCTGCTGGGGCCAAACAGGGCACCTGCGCCAAGTTCAATTGCGCGGATGTCCATAAATGAGGCAACAGGGACGTCGACGCCGACCAAACCTTCCACCTTGGTGTACGTGTTGTACGCATACACCGGACCAAACTTGTCGTACCCGGCGACGACCTCAGCGAAGGGCCGAATCCACTTGATCGGCGTGCCCGTGCTGGCGCGCACGCCGCCGAGCGCGGTGTATTCGCGAATCAAATCGGTGCTGGCAATGCCGGCGCCCGGGTCCTTGTTGGTGTTCAGAACGCCGCCGCGGATAACAGCGCCCACCCGCACCGGGCCAAAGGAACGAAATTCATAGTACCCGCCGAAGTTGGCGCCCATAAGGCTTGTCGGTGGTTGTTCCGGAGGTGCATGT
>CAXTRU010000369.1:0-3588 GCA_964246665.1 uncultured Acidobacteriaceae bacterium | reverse complement strand
GTCCAGCTCCTTGCGAATGCGATGCCGGCGCTCTTCCACATCCGCCAATACATACTCGCCGCGCATCTGCTGCCGGTAGCTCTCCGGCACAACAATTTCAATTGGCTCGCCCGCCAGCAACCGGTGCCCCCGCGTCGCACGTCCAGCCACACAGCCCGCAAACTCTACCGGTACCACCTGCTCATCCAGCAGGCACACTATCCATTCCACCGGCCGCACAAACCGCTCCGGCTTGCCGGCGCGCCAGTACATGTTCTTCGGCCAATAAAGGGCCGCAATCTCCTTCGGCAGCTCACGCAGCAGCACGTCACTTGCGCTCCCCCCCGCCCGCGTCACGTTGGCCTGCAGATACTCACCCTTGGCCGTGGCCACACGCTGCAACTCGCTTACAGGCACGCCTGCCTTGCGTGCAAAGGCCTCCGCTGCGGGACCGGCAACACCGTCCTTGAAGGCGATCTTCACTGCCGGCCCGTTCAGGGTTTCCACGGCATCGGGCTGACGCTCCGCCACATCACGCACCACCACCGCCAGCCGTCGTGGCGACGAGTAGCTCAGCGCGCGCTCGCCAATCACAGCGCCTTGGCCCAGCAAGCGCTCCCGCTCAAACAGCGCTACCACGCGACGCAACAGCTCGGCTTCGGCCGCAGCGACCATGCGCGCCGGCACCTCTTCCAACCCAATCTCCAACAAAAAATCCGGCATCCCGTACCCGCTCTTCCGCTTTCGCCTGCCCGTTGCGTACCTTGGCGTTCTTAGCCCTTTGCGTTGGCTGCTGCGTTTGCCCTTCTGCTTGTCATTCCCGCAGGGAACCTGCTGTTGATCCCCGCCTATAGCGTCAAATACAACAAACTCACGCTGCAAGTGCCGTAAGTTTCTGCTGCAGCGCATACACCTTCGCCACGCCCACTACCAGGTCGCGTATGCGCGCCATCACACCCACGCGCTCCGTCACGCTCACCGCGCCCCGCGCGTCCAGCAGGTTGAAGCAGTGTGAGCACTTCAACGCCAGCTCATACGCACCCATGGTGGGAAAGCGCTTCATCGCCAACGTCTCCCCATCGTCCACCAACACACCTTTGGCACGCGCCAGCAAAGCTAGGCACTCGCCCTCGTAGAGTTCCAGGTGCTTCCACAACGAAGGCACATCCGCATAGTCAAACGAGTACGCCGAAAACTGCTGCTCCTCATGCAGGCGCACGTCGCCATACGTCAGTTCCCTGCCCGTAAGCGCATCGCGCGACCACACAATGTCGTAGATCGAATCCTTGTCCTGCACAAACTGCGCCAGCCGCTCGATGCCATAGGTGATCTCCCCCGAGATCGGGTCGAGGTCCATGCCGCCGCACTGCTGGAAGTAGGTGAACTGCGTGATCTCTTGACCGTCCAGCATCACCTGCCAGCCCACGCCCCACGCGCCGCCCACGGGCCACTCCCAGTTGTCCTCTTCAAACTTGATGTCGTGCTCGAGCAGGTCAATCCCAATCGCCTTCAGCGAGTCGAGATACACCTCCTGCACGCGCTCCGGTGGCGGCTTCAGGATCACCTGAAACTGTGTGTGCCGAAACAGCCGGTTGGGGTTTTCGCCATACCGTCCATCCGCCGGCCGCCGCGAAGGCTGCGCATACGCAATCCGGATCGGCTGCGGCCCCAACACCCGCAAAAACGTGTCCGGCGACATCGTCCCCGCGCCGACCTCCAGATCATACGGCTGCTGCAACACACACCCACGCTCCGCCCAGAAGCTTTGCAAGGCAAATAGTAGTTTCTGGAACGTCAGCGGCTGCTTTCTACTCTCTGTGCTCATCCTCTCCAGTGTAGTCACTTCGTGTGTTTTCCACCGGACGCGAGCAGGTGCGCGAAATGCCTGTTCAGATTAGGCGAGAGTGGCTTTAAGCTCCCTTAACCAATTCGATCAGCCCGGCAGCAACGTCAAGCGAAGTAACTTCGAACAGTGGTATAGCCGCGACCGTAACCGCCTCCAGACTCTCGGTCTTGAACGGGGGTTCGAGCGTCAGAGCAGTTCTAAACGTTTGATTTGCAGACCATTCGAGAAAGGCGTACCAGGGATCCCAAGGGCGCAATTGTTTCTGTTGGGGATCGGGATTGGGATTGCTGTAACGAAGGTGGGCCGCGACAAAGATCGGCTCGGGCAGTCTGCTCGGTTTTGCCGAGTCAAAGTAACAGATGTTCACACCAAGTACGTCTCCCCACTTCCCATCCTTCGAATACTGTCTCAGGAGCGCCTCGGCGATGAATGAATTTCTATTGATGCTGCTACCCAGATTTAGAGTCGCAACGTTGCCAAGCAATGTTTCGTAGCCTTGAAGCCGTTTATCCAGGTCACGCAAGAGCTTCACGGAATCAGCCTGCATTTGTAAAACGGCAAGTAAAGCTTGGCCCATCCGCTGTCCGTATTCACTCAAAGAGGTTCTCCTGGTGCCATGTTTGGTAGTTCCGGCATGTTGCTGAAATATCCTGCTTCGTAAAAGCCGCCAGTCTCCTGCAGTGATTCCAATCGCACCTCTCGCATACCTTGGAAGGCCTCCAAACCTCGCTTCCTTAAGAAGCGGGCGACTTCCTCTAAGAGAGGATCGTGTTCTGTGAATTCAGTCGTGGCTTGCAACAGGTCCTGCCACTGCATTGCGAACATCCGTCGGGCTGCATGGTCATCGCCCGCCTGCGCGACACTATCCTCAAGTTCATCCATGGCGTATCGCTCGGTCAGGTACACGACGCTTACAAAAGCGTTGTCCCCTTCCACACCGAACGACATGCGCCCCGATTGAGAGAGTCTGTAGTAGCGCGCTAGCTGATCCTCCTCGCCAACTCCACTCTTCCCCGAGTAGAGCTTTACCTCGATGACGATGAACACAGGCCTGCCCGAGCTACTTTGAAAGCGCACAAGAAGGTCGGGTTCCCCATAACCTGCGTAATAGGGCCAAAAAGCTATTTGGCACTGGCAGACAGCAGGGAATGACAGATCGTGCAGACGTAATTCGGTAGCGAGGTTCGTTCGCTCACTGGTGATCGAATGAGCTCTCTCAAAAAGCGCTCTCCAAAAACGTCCGTCTGTAACATGTCGCAAGTGACCGAAAACGGCGGAGGTCAGGCAGTCTTCATCGTTTTGAATCGCTGTATTTCGTTTGCCATGTATCTCGGCGATCAGCACAGACAGAGTCTAATACCTTTTCGGGACTTCCCCAAGTCTCTGATTGACTTCTTTCTCCGTCCACCGCCGCTCGATGTGCTGCGAACAATTCCAATCAAACGCAACCACATCGATTGCCACGACCCGCTCCACCTTAGCCCGATAGCCCGGGACCGCCACCCGCGCCTCCAGCGCAGCGTCGACGCCTGCGTCCACCACACGCGCGTGCCCAATCACCTTGAGCCGCGCCTGCTCCGGGTAGCTCATCAGGAACAGCGCCACACGGTCGTTCGTCTCGAAGTTCCCTGCCGAGATGTATTGCTTGTTGCCGGCGAAATCCGCAAAGGCAAGCGTGTGCGGATCAAGCACCCGCAAGAATCCCCGGGGCCCGCCTCGGTGCTGTATGTACGGCCAGCCATCCGCCGTGACTGACCCCATAT
>CAXTRU010000368.1:0-3596 GCA_964246665.1 uncultured Acidobacteriaceae bacterium | reverse complement strand
CGCTGCGGCTATGGATCGCGCCGCTGCTCGAGCAGGGCAGCGTTGTGGCGGGTTCGCAGGGCGAGCTGCTGGTCAGTGCAGAGGCCGTTCGAGCGGCAGAGGATCGCGTGCTGGCCGAGCTGGCAAAGGCTGAGCAAGGCAGGGCAGCCCTAGCTGCTTTACGCGCGGCCACCAGGCTTACGGAAGCGGTTTTTGCGCTGGTCCTGCAACGGCTGCAGAACGCGCACCGTATTGAGGTGCGTGACGAGGCAGCGTCGCTCCCGGGCCGCACGGCGGAGCAGCCGGCATCCTTAACCGGCAGTGCAGCGCGCGTGGAGCGCATGTATCGCGCAGCGGGGCTGGCTGCGCCCATCGTCAGTGAGGCGGCTCAGCGCATCGGCATGGCAGCACCGGAGTTGCGCGCCGTGCTCACCGCGCTGCTGCGGGCAGGAACGCTGGTGCGCATGGGGTCCGATGTGCTGCTGGTGCACCGAGAGGCACTCGAGCATATGACCGCGGAGTTGCGGGCAAAGCACCGCGGCCGGAGCTTCGATGTTGCGTGGTTCAAGACCTACACGGGGCTCACGCGGAAGCACGCCATCCCTCTGTTGGAGTACCTGGATGGAGCCCGTGTGACACGCAATGCCGGGGGCACGCGGGTCGTCCTGTGACAAAGTCGAAGTGGAAGATAGCAGGAATGCCTTAAGCAGGCGGAACGGGACTGCAATGGCGAAGGGAGAGGCTTCAGGATGCGACGGCGAACATTTCTCCAAGCGGCAGCCATGACGGCAGCGTCGCAGGTTCGTGGTTTGTGGGCGTTGGACGCCGCAGGGCTTGACCAGGAATGGCGTACGTTCGAGGTCGCGACACAGATTACGATAAAACCCGCGTCCGGGCTGACGCGGGTTTGGGTGCCGCTGCCTTTGACCGAGCCAACGCCCTTCCAGCAGAGCCTTGGGACGACGGTGGAAGGCGAGCGCGGGTCCTGGAAGATTAGAAATGGATCTGAGGGTCAGGTAGGCATGGTCTATGCGGAGTTCCGCGCGGGAGTGACCCCGGAGCTTCGTGTCACGAGCAAGGTCCGGACTCGGGATTGGACCGTGCTCCCGGCCAGGTTTGATCAGCCTCCTCCGACGAGACCTGATTCTTTGCAGACGTGGTTGCAACCTACCCGATATGTGCCTGTTGACGGTATCGTGCGAGCGAAGGCGTTGCAGATCACAAGGGATGCGCCAACGGATGAGCAGAAAGCGCGCGCCATCTACCAGTGGATGGTTGCGAACACGTACCGAAAGGCGAGTGTGCGGGGGTGCGGCACGGGCGACATTCGGCCAATGCTGGCGTCCGGCGATCTCGGGGGCAAGTGCGCGGATTTGAATGCGCTGTTCGTAGGTTTGGCCCGGGCTGCCGGGCTGCCAGCGCGTGACGTCTATGGCATTCGGGTGGCGCCTTCCCGGCGCGGGTACAGCAGCCTGGGGCCGGCAACCGAGACGGTGACCAAGGCGCAGCATTGCCGCGCGGAGGTATGGCTCCAGCGCTACGGTTGGGTCCCGGTGGACCCGGCCGATGTGCGCAAGGTGATGTTGGAGGAGAGCCCTGGAGGCTTGCCGATAGGCGATCCCAAGGTGCTCGCTGCGCAAGAACGCCTGTTTGGTGCCTGGGAGATGAACTGGGTCGGCTGGAACTACGCGCAGGATGTGCAGTTGCCGGGGTCAGATGGGCCGCCGCTCCACTTTTTCATGTATCCCCAGGCGGAAACACCCGAAGGACGATTGGACTGTCTTGATCCGGAGACCTTTCGGTATGCCATCACGTCGCGAACGTTGTGAGCGCGCGTTTGGCGCCTGCTTGTGTCGGCGGCTGTCTCCGCAAACGGAATCTCTCTCCCGTCGCGTTACTCTGCACAGACGACATCCAGCGCCTTTGGAGGCCATTGTTATGCGACGTCGCACGTTTCTTTCATCCGCCCCCGCCTTTGCCGCCGGAACGTATGCTCTGGCACAGAACAAAAGCAGCGCGGAGACATCGACGCCAGGTGCTGAGGTGGCGGGAAAAGCCTCATTGCATCCGCCCATGTTTCAGAGATCGGGCGAAGAGCGGTTCGAGCGCCCGGATGTACACGCCGGCGACCGGCCCAATGGAGCAAGCTTTGCCTCGCGCTCTCCGGTGCTGGGGCTGAACGGCGCCGCGGGCACAGCCCATCCATTGGCTACGCAGGTCGCAATTGCGATGCTGAAAAAGGGTGGCTCAGCGGCCGATGCGGCGATTGCCGCCAACGCCGTGCTGGGCTTCGTGGAGCCGACGAGCTCAGGGCTGGGCGGCGATTGCTTTGCCTTTGTGTGGGACCCCAAGACGGGAAAGCTGGAAGGTATGGCGAGCTCCGGCAAGTCGCCCAAGGGACTGAGCCTGGAGACTGCGCGTGCGCGCGCCGTGTCGGTGGACGGGCGCAAGGTGTTGCCGAAGTTGGGAGCCATCAGTGTGTCTGTGCCGGGCGCGTTGGGCGGCTGGTGGGCGCTGCATGAGCGTTACGGCAAGCTGCCCTGGGCGGAGTTGTTTGAGCCCGCGATCGAGGCGTGTGAGAACGGATCGCCGACACCGCAGATCATCGGTTGGTACATCAAGCGCAACCTTGCGCTCTTCACCAAGCAGGGCTCTGGCGTGGAAGAGACGGCGAACGCGATGCACACGTATGCGCCGGGCGGGCACGCGCCTAATGAGAACGATGTGCGGCGCAATCCTGACCTTGCGCGCACCTACCGCCTGATCGCGCAGGGCGGGCGCGATGCATTCTACGACGGGCCGATTGCGGACACGATCGAGGCCTACTTCAAGCGCATCGGTGGATGGATGACGCGTGCCGATCTGCGCGAGCATCGCGCGGAGTGGCCAACGCCGTTGCAGACGGACTACCGCGGCACCACGGTGTATGCGATGGGCGCAAATACGCAGGGTCTGGCGACGCTGCAGATGCTGAACATCATCGAGCAGTTCGACATGCGCGGCTTCGGCTTTCAGTCGCCGCAGAGTCTGCAGATTCAGATTGAAGCCAAGCGGCTGGCGTATGAGGATCGTGCGCGCTTCTATGCGGATCCGCACTTTGCGAAGATCCCGGTGGCGTGGCTGAACTCGAAGGCCTATGCGCAGGAGCGGGCAAAGCTGATTCGGCCCGACCGCATCCTGACGCCGGTGTATCCGGGGCAGGCACCGAGCCACGGCGACACCACCTACTTCACGACAGCGGACAAAGACGGCATGATGGTGTCCATCATCCAGTCAAACTTCCGCGGCATGGGCTCGGGGCTGGTGGCGGATGGGCTTGGCTTTATGTTCCAGGACCGCGGGCAGTTGTTTTCGCTCCAGGACGGGCACCCGAACCTTTACGCGCCGGGCAAGCGGCCGTTCCAGACAATCATCCCTGGCTTCGCATCCCGCGACGGCAAGCCGTGGCTGAGCTTCGGCGTGATGGGTGGGGACATGCAGCCGCAAGGGCAGTCGCAGATCATCATCAACCGTGTGGATTATGGGCTCGATGTGCAGTCGTGCGCGGATAGTCCGCGATGGCATCACGAAGGTTAGTAGCAGACGAAGGGCGAAGATCAGGCCGGGCTTGGGCCCAG
>CAXTRU010000367.1:0-3603 GCA_964246665.1 uncultured Acidobacteriaceae bacterium | reverse complement strand
TGACCCTTGCCCCGCTCAGCGGCCGAGCGCAACAGCATCCCTATCCAACCAGCGCTGCTCATCCCGCGCCGGCATGGTTCGTTGACGTGGCTGCACAAGCCGGTCTTACCATCCGCAACACAAACGGCAGCGACACGGCAAAGCAATACATTGTTGAGTCCACCGGCTCCGGCATTGCGATTCTTGACTACGACAACGACGGCTGGCCTGACATCTTCCTGGTCAACGGCGCTCCGCTGCCCGACACGCACAGCAACGCCAAGCCAACGAGCCATTTGTTTCACAACAACCATGACGGCACGTTTACTGACGTAACCAAAGGCTCCGGGTTGGAGGAGACATTCTGGGGGCAAGGCGCGTGTGTTGGGGATTACGACAACGATGGCCTGCCCGATCTGTTTGTCACTGCATACGGCCGCAACCGGCTGTATCACAACGAGGGCCGCGGCCGTTTTCGCGAAGTGGCCGAAGCTGCCGGCGTTGCGGGCACCGGCAAGGAGTGGGGCACGGGCTGCGCCTTTGTGGACTATGACCGTGATGGCAAGCTCGACATCGTTGTCGCCAATTACGTCCATTTCGACCTGGCGAAGACTCCCAGGCCCGGTGCCGAGGCCGGCTGCATGTGGAAGGGTGCGCCCGTGATGTGCGGCCCACGTGGCCTGCCGTACACGACCAACCTGCTCTTCCACAATCTCGGCAGTGGCAAATTTGAAGACGTCAGTAAGGCGGCGGGGATCCAGCAAACGCCTGGCCATTATTGCTTTTCGGTAACGCCGATCGACTACAACGAAGACGGTTGGCCGGACCTGTACGTTGCGTGTGATTCCACGCCGTCGATCCTGTACCGCAACAACCACGACGGCACCTTCACCGATGTCGCCGGTGACCAGGGTGTCGCCTTCAACGAGGACGGACGCGAGCAGGCCGGAATGGGCTCCACGGCTGCCGACTACGACGGCGATGGTCACCTTGACCTGTTCAAGACAAATTTCTCTGACGACACGTCAACGCTGTATCGCGCCAACGGCGACGGCAGCTTTACCGATGTAACGGCCGCTGCAGGCCTGGCGATCAACACCGACTATCTCGGTTGGGGCGCGATGTTCGCCGACGTCGACGACGACGGCTATCCCGATCTGCTCGTCGCCAATGGCCACGTGTACCCGGAGGTTGACGCGGAGCATCTTGGATCATCGTTCAAGCAGTCGCGCCTGCTTTACCTGAACCTCGGGAACGGGCGCTTTCGTGACGCTTCCAAGGCGTCTGGCCCTGGCCTGCGGGAGCCATTGAGCGGCCGCGGCTTAGCCATTGCAGATCTCTGGAATGATGGCCGTCTTGAAGCCGTAGTGAACAACCTTAGCGACCGCCCCATGCTGCTGGTGAACGAAGCGACTCCAGCGAACCATTGGCTTGGCCTGCGGCTGCTCGACACGCACGGGCGTGACGCGCTGGGTGCCCGTGTTGTGCTGCATGGCACGCAAGGCGGCACGCCGCGGGTGTGGGTGGATGAGGTGCGGTCCGGTTCCAGCTACTCCAGTTCCAGCGACCTCAGGCTGCACTTCGGGCTGGGCAGCCAGCCAACGCTGACGCAAGCGGATGTCCATTGGCCCGACGGCAGCACACAGAAGGTCGCGATCCCGCCGATCGACAGCATCACGACCATCGTGCAAGGGAAGGCCGCCGTGTCTCCTGCCAAATGACAAGGCTTCCTGCCCCTATCTCGCAGCCGTCAGGGCAAAGGCGCCGCCCTGCGCGTCGGTCGCCTGCAGAATCCAACTGCCGCCCGGTACCGGCGTGGGGCCGTGGGTGATGGTGCCGCCCTGCTCCTGCACACGACTCGCCGCTTGGTGGATGTCGTCAACGGTGATGTAGAACAACCACGCCGGCCCGGAGGTTTGCCGCGCCATCTCCGGTGGAAGGCTCATCATGCCGCCGCCAGAGGTGTCATCCAACTGAAACGTCTGATACGTGCCCATGGCGCCCATGTCGACGGCGTCCAGCTTGGTCCAGCCATAGTGCTTGCTATAGAACTCCCACGCCTTCTGCCAGTCGGTGGTCGACAACTCGCGCCAACCGATCGCGCCTTCCTCCATCGGAGCTAACCGCGGCGGCGCCTGCCCACCGTTGGGCTGAAACAGGAGGTATTCGGCCCCTTGCGGGTCGGCAACGACGGAAAAGCGTCCCACGCCAGGGATGTCTGAAGGGGGCCGATATCGCGTTCCGCCATCGGCGACGACCGCCGCGGTCTCGGCGTCTACGTCGGGCGTGAAGATGTGGCCCAACCACCTGGGCTGCTTGCCGGGCTGGCCCATCTCCGCCCATGAGGCCATGCCGCCGACGTCTTTGCCGTCCTTGCCGAAGATCATGTAACGCATGCCCGGCATTCCGCTGTCGCGCACGTCCCAGCCCACCACATCACGGTAGAAAGCGACAGCCTTGTCCAGATCCTGCGTCATGTTTTCGTACCAGATGAAGCCGTGTTTCGCCTGGTCTGCCATGGGGAGCTCCGTTCCGCCCGCGCCGGTGTGAAACGCACGCGAGCTATGGGAAGAATGCGTCCAAGGTATGTCGAACGAACGTTGTGAGTCCACCCGAAAGATGATGAAAGAACGGTGAAGCGTAGTGCCGGAACGCCGCTACCTCCAGGGCGAAATCACCGGGATCAGGCAAGCCGACGCGATGGTGTAAGGTGCCCTTTTTGCCCATGCGGGCGCAACGCCGGCGCAGCGTCACGCGTTCAGGAGCGGTGCTAGACAAGCTTTGACGCGCCCTGCTATCGTCGCCGACGCGCCCCGCAGTCCTGGAGACCCCTATGTTTGCCGTTCGCCGCCCTCTGCGCCTCGCCATTGCCTGCCTGAGCTCCCTGCTGTTTGGGCCCGTTTTTCTCCGCGCGCAGACCGGCGACAAAGCAGCCGATCTGGCCGTTGCCGCGAAGCCCTCCAGCGACCAAACCTGGTGGAAGCATGCCTTTGTGTATGAGATCTACCCGCGCTCCTTTGGCGACAGCAATGGCGACGGTATCGGCGACCTGAACGGCATCACGGAGCACCTGGACTACCTGCAGAAGCTCGGCGTGGACGCTATCTGGATTGCGCCGATGTATCCCTCGCCGCAGGTGGACTTCGGCTACGACATCTCCGACTACGAGAACGTGGATCCCAAGTACGGCACCCTGGCCGACTTCGACCGGATGCAGAAACAGGCCAATCAACACCACGTCCGCATCATCCTGGACATGGTGATGAATCACACCTCAGACAAGCACAAGTGGTTCATCGAATCAGCCAGCGCGCGCAACAATTCCAAGGCCGACTGGTATGTCTGGAACGACGGAATCCCGGCCAATGCACCCGGCGTCACGGACTACCAGCGCAAGTACATGCACCACGGGCCGAAGGGCGATGTGGTGCCGCCGAACAACTGGGTGTCGCTGTTTGGCGGCTCGGCGTGGGAGTGGGTACCGGCGCGGCAGCAGTTCTACTACCACAAATTTTATAAGCAGCAGCCCGACCTGAACTACCGCAACCCAGCCGTTGTCACCGCCATGCTGGACACCATGCGGTTCTGGCTCGACCGCGGCGTCGCAGGCTTCCGGCTGGACGC
>CAXTRU010000366.1:0-3622 GCA_964246665.1 uncultured Acidobacteriaceae bacterium | reverse complement strand
CCCACCGCGGCAACGCACGCCACCTACGCTCAGGCACAGTCTGCCGCTGCCACCACGCAGCCGGCCAAGGCTGCCGCGGCGCCCACACCGCAGCCTGGCGAACTCGTCCCGATGTCCAAGATGCGCGCCATCATCGCGCGCCGCATGGTCGAGTCCAAGCAGACCAGCGCTCACGTCCACACCGTTTTCAAGGTGGACATGACGCGCATCGTCAAGCTGCGTGAAAAAGAAAAGAACAAGTACGAACAGCGGAATGGCGTCAAGCTCACCTATATGCCGTTCATCACCCGGGCGGCGGTGCAAGCGCTCCGCAAGCACGCCATCGTGAATGCGGCTACCGAAGGCGAAGCCATCCGCTACAACAAGAGCATCAACATCGGCATCGCTGTCGCCCTTGAGTGGGGATTGATCGTCCCCGTCATCAAACAGGCGGAGGAAAAATCCTTCCTCGGCATCACGCGCAGCATCGTCGATCTGGCCGATCGCGCCCGTTCCAAGAAGCTCGCGCCGGACGAGGTTGCCGGTGGCACCTTCACCCTCACGAACTCCGGCATCTTCGGCGAGCAGTTCGGCACACCGATCATCGCGCAGCCCCAATCCGCGATCCTCGGCATTGGCGGCTTAAACAAGGAACCCATGGTGCTGACCGACAAGGATGGAAACGGCGCCATCGCAGTCCGAAGCATCCAGCGTTTCACCTTAGGCTTCGACCATCGCATCATCGACGGTGCCGATGCCGGTAAATTTATGACTGACTTCAAGAACTATCTCGAGAACTGGTCGGAAGACATCGGCTAGTCGGTCCCGAACCTCGCCCCTATGAGCGCCGCAAAGCACCCGGTTGCTGCGCTCACTCTTGTGAGCTCTCCTTATGCCTTCGCTTCCTGAAGGATGGCATTCACTTCGGCGGTAACTGTGCCCACAAGCGCGGTAATTCTCGCAAGGGTCGCCGGATCCTTCGTTTGCGCGGCGCTGAGAACCTGTCCTAGGTCTGAGTTCACGGCATTCAGGTACGTCACCAGTGTCGGTGTCGGCCCTGTATCCTTCATTACAACCGCGGCAGCCGCCATGGCACTCTGCACCCGTTGGATAATGCTTGTAACAAGGGGCGCGGCAGCAGGGTCGGTGAGCGTCACAACACTCTCCACTATCGGTGCCAGATACGTCAGCGTAGCCGCGGCACTGGCCTCCCAACTGGGCGCGTGCACAAACAATTGCTTGAGTTCTGCTTTTACGCGTGCAAAAAACGAGGGCTGTCCCGCACCTGGCCCCATTTGAACCTCTGTCATGTTGTCTCCTCTCAAGTCGCTGACCGTTAGCAAGGGTCGTTGTTGTTCCTTGCGGACCCCGTAGTCCGGGAAGCATCGCTGCTCAACCCGCTCACAACGGCGGTCAGTACCCCGCAACCTAGGTCGAACCAATCGCGTGCCGTCATCGCTAGGTGTCCTGCGCCGTCAAAGTGAACGCCGCGCTCCGCGGCCAAGGCCAGAACACACAAACCCACCAGCGTGGACTTAGGGCTTTTGGCTACTTCGCCGAGGTCTACTTTCCATCCCATCGTTCGCCTCCTGTGCACGTTACCGGTGGCTTCGCAAGACAAAGAACACCAACTGCACTAGCCCCAGCGCACCCCCGAAAGCACCGGAAACTCCCTTGATCCGTTGCATCTGCCGTTCATGGCATTCAACCCGCTGCTCCAGCAGGTGCAAGCGGCCAGGTTGGCCGATTCCCATGAGCTGGTGCATCTGCACCTTTAATGCGCTCAGGTCTTCAAGCACCGTCTGTTCAAATTGCGTCATGGACACCTCAAGCCCCCTCTTGTGCGGTCCTTCTCTGCGCTCATAAACCTAGTCGCCTGTCGGCCAGTTCACGATGACAGCGGCAGAAAAGCGCGAGTAAACGGGGGGCGTACTACCGTCATACATGCGCACATAAAATTGTTCGGTTTGCGTTGACCTCGGAACCGAGAAGCTGCGAACCGGGCTACGAAGCACCAGATCCGGTGTGGAGTTCGTGGGTCCAAACACCCAATCTCGCCGGCGCACCTCAAAGCCGCCTCCGCTCGGAGCCATAAGCCCCGCGTCAATCTGGATGGCGGAAGACGTCAGGCTCATAACTACCAAACTCTGCAAATTCGGCAACACGTCAGCAGGCCCGCGAGCGGCACTCGAAGGCAGGATCGCGTCCTTCGCGATGCCCTCACTCAACTTGAGCCCAAGCCCGTCTTCCCACTCGCTAGCCCAGTCATTCGCAAATGAAACCTTGTGGGCGATGACCTCAGGCGCGCTATGGGCATCCACCACCTCCACGGCACGGACAAGCAAGGAGCGAGTGACCCCGTTTGTAATGACCTGCAGCACATCACCCGGCCAGATGTCCTCGGTCGCATTGACAACCGAGTACGTCCCCGCCAAACTAGCCGAGCGCGCCGTAGCCATCGCGAGCACAGCGCTTACCGCCGATTCGCAATCCGCGCTGGACCGAGCTATCGGCGATAGTACCCTGCCCAGCCACCGGCTCACTCCCGGCACAGCAACGCCCGTCGCGGCCGTCGCCTCAGAGGCAATGCTGGCTGCATCCGCCATGCGTGCTATGGACCGACGTTCAGTCCGGTAACTCACCGTCACGCGCTCTCCTGCAACAGGGACTCGCCCTGCAAAGAACGTAACCTTCCCGGGGCTCCCAGCCGCTGTCCCATAGCTCACGCTGCAGTCCACCCCTTGTCCGGCACTCCCGATCAAACGGCTCTGCAAGATCCCATTCGGCAAGGTGCTTACTACCCAAAGGCTCCCTGGCTGGCTTACTTCCAGTGAAGCTACCGAGACGTAAAGACTCACAGAGCTGACCGCCGCAAAGGTGCACGCTGCCGGCGTGACCGTAAGGTTGGCGCCCGCAGCCGCACTGTCATACAGCACCGTAGCCGGTGTATTGGAACTGGCTCCTTCGTCGACGAGATCGAACACCACCTGCATCGGCGCGCTTACGCCACCCACGGAACCAAACTCCTGAATGTCGCCGTCCACCATGCAGTAGTACCGTTGGGGTACACGCTGCATCTCCACGCAGAACAGGCGCAAACGCAGGGTGTAGCGATGCCCCGCGATCGGTATGAAGCCGCTGCCCACCTCGGCCCCGTTCACCGTCGTGACACCACCCGTGGTGCTCGTGCTTTGCCGCACACGAAATCCCGCAAAACAGTTCGTCATCACCGCCGTCCCGTTATAGAAACCGGCAAGCATTCCATCCGAACCATCCCCAAAGACCACGCCCCCGAGCTCGGCGAGGACAAACCCGCCCATCTCAATCACATTCGCAGCGGTCAAGGCTGTTTGCCCGTCATATCCGTTGCCGCCTGCCACAGTGAGTCCCGCCGACGTAAGCTGGATGTGGTCGCTGCCATCACTCAAAGTCCATTGCGTGGTGTCGAACGCAGCTTCGTTAAAGTCGTCCCTCAGCAGGGTTCGGTGAGTTGCCCGAAACGCCGCCTCCGAAAGCGCAAACGCGCTCGTTGCTCCGTCACCCTGGAAGATCTCCTGCACATACGCTGCAGATTCCTCCGCTCCCGAAACCGTAACGTCGTTCGCCAGCTCTCGAAGATTGGCCGTACTCAGCGCAGCAAGGT
>CAXTRU010000365.1:0-3631 GCA_964246665.1 uncultured Acidobacteriaceae bacterium | reverse complement strand
GCTTCTAGGGTAATCCCGGCGGATACCGCGTGGAACGGAAGCTTTCTGCGTCTATAAGCGCAAGGCGGTGATCGATGCGGCATTGGCGATGGGACTGGAACGGCACAATGGCCTGGATGATGTGGAGCTTGCTGATCGTGGCGCTGGCCACGGGATGCCACAGCGACACCAACCAGGGCGGCGGCGCGGACAAGGGCCATGCCGTGCCGGCTGGGACGCCGCAGCAAACGCAGCAGGCAGTGCCAACGCCCCCAAGTGCCGACCGCATCGACCCGAACTCGCCGCAAGCGGTGCTGCATGGCACCACGACGACCAAGTCCCAGACGCAACCCTCACGGTAACGCCCGCCGCTTGTTGTTCAGCGCGTCATAGCGGTGGCGGTGTTCAGCTCGGTGTGTCTTGCGTCGTGTATCGTACGGGGTGCAGTCCTTTCTCCCTACGCCGGCAACCCCGGTGCCTGCCTCGCACGATCCATCAACCGCACTGCGTGTTAACCCGGGAGCCCTTCAACGAGCACCGGGGATGGATCATCGCTCGCCTTCCAACTTGTGAACGCGCCGATCCGTGATGTCTGCACGACAGCAAGCATGGAGCACGTCCACCATGGCCGTTCACCTGATCAATCCCAGTGACAGTGCGTTTGGCACTGCCGTTATCACTCCACGTTGGCTGTATGTCCTCGCTGCCGCTACGCCGAAAGATTTCGGCGAGCCCGTGATTGTGGACGAAACGCTTGAGTCGCTCGACCCGGAGACCATTGCGCCCGGAGACTATGTCGGTATCGGCATCCACACCGGCAACGCGCTGCGCGGCTATGCCGTAGGGCGCATTGCGAAGGCGCGCGGCGCGCACGTCATCTTCGGGGGCATTCACTCGACGCTATACCCTGACGAGCCGTTTGTTCGCGGGTGTGCGGAAACCGTTGTGCGCGGCGATGGCGATATTGCCTGGGGACAGGCGTTGCGCGGCGTGCGTTCCGGCTCGCCGGAGCGCATCTACGAGGGCGGTCGAATCGATGCTGACCACTTCCTTCCGGCGCGCTGGGACTTGCTGCCGCAGGACAAGTACATGTGGGCGTCGGTGCAGACGATCCGCGGATGCCCCAAGCATTGCTCCTTTTGCTCAGTGTGGCGCACAGATGGTCAGAAGCCTCGGCAGCGGGGCGTTGAGGCCGTGGTACGCGAGATTGTGGAACTGCGGCGGCGTGGCTTTAAGTTCATCGCGCTGGCCGATGACAACTTCTACCCGGTGACGCTAACCGACCTGAAGAATGCACGGGCGCAGAACAACCACGAGAAGGTGGCGGAGCTGGAGCGGGTGCGCGCCGAGCGTTTCGCGTTAATGCGTTTTCTGGAGCAGATGCCCGATGACATGACCTTCTTTACGCAGATCACCATGGAAGCCGCCGAGGATGGCGAGTACCTGGACGCGATGAAGCGGGCTCACATCAAAGGCGCGCTGGTGGGTGTGGAAGCGGTGACTCCGGAAGGCTTGAAGGCTGTGTTTAAAGACTTCAACCTCTCCGGCGACAACCTGGTGAAGCAGCTGCGCACGTTCCGTGAGCACGGCATCCACATCCTTGGGTCGTTCATCTTCGGCTTGCCGACAGACCGTCCCGACACGTTCCAGGCGACGGCTGAGCTTGCCATTAAGGCCAAGATCACCTTTGCGCAATTCGTCATGCTCACGCCCTTCCCGGGCACCGTGGACTTCGGTCGCTGGGAGAAAGAACAGGGCGAGGAACCGGTTGCAGTGGACGGCGTTCCTGTGACGCGGTATTGGCTGATCCCGCCGCTGGACCGGCCGAAGATGTTCATGCCGCACCCGACGATGGGCTCGGAAGAGATGCGCTCACGCACGCAGGGTGTGTGGGACCGCTTCTACTCGCTATCGGCGGTGTGGCGTCGGGCGGATTGCACGCCCAACCTGCGGGCGCGGCTGGCCTTCGTTTTTGTGTCCAAACTGTACCGGCAGATGTATGCCTCAACCGGCATCACGACGGACAGCGCCCGCCGCAAGAAGGCCACCAACTATGCCCGCTGGATTGCAGTTCCCTGCCGCAAGCTGTTTCAGGGCAAGCCCATGCCGAATCTGGCGATGCCCAGCTTTGAGTCGCTGGGAAGAAGTGAGAAGCCAAGCCCGTTTGCAGTCTTGAACTAGCGCTTATCTCGGCTGCGATGAGACGCATTGATCCTGCTTCAGCGTCGGACCTGAAGCAGGATTTTGCTTGCTTCGCCTGACTCGAGCAGGTGCATCGCATGGTCGAAGTCTTCGAGCGGCAGACGGTGAGTGATGACAGGAGAAAGGTCCAGCTTGCCATCGCGGAGAAGCGCCTCGGCCTGCAGCCACGTCTCGTACATCTTGCGGCCGTTGATGCCGTGAACCGTGGCCCCTTTGAAGATCACGGCATCGGCGAGGTCAAGCTCTACGGGCTTTGAAGGCAGCCCTAGGAGCGACGCGCGGCCGCCGTTGCGGAGCAGGCGAAAGCCCTGGCGGATCGCCTCGGGGTGACCGGACATTTCAAGCAGAACATCGACGCCGTTGCCCCAGGTGGCTTCCTTGACGATGACCTCGGTGGACGGATCGCGAGGGTCGAGCAGGTCATCAGCACCCATGCGTGCGGCGAGCTCGCGGCGGTGCGCGTTTGGCTCAATGGCGAAGACACGCGTAGCACCGCAGGCCTTGGCAACGGCAATGCTGAATAGCCCAATGGGACCGCAGCCCGTAACCAGGACCGTTTGCGCGGCAATGGGGCCGGAGAGCACCGTGTGCACGGCGTTGCCGAAGGGATCGAACAGCGAGCCCCACTCGCGCGGGATGCGCAGGTCGAGCTTCCACACGTTGCCGGCGGGAATGCGTACGTAATCGGCGAAGGCGCCGTCGGCGTCGACACCGAGTATTTTTACGAACTGGCAGACGTGGGCCTGGCCGGTGCGGCACTGCAGGCAGTGGCCGCAAGCTACGTGCATCTCTGCTGAGACGAAGTCGCCAGGACGCACGTTGGTGACGCGGTCACCCACGGCGGCGACGGTGCCGGAGAACTCATGCCCCGGGATGTAGGGCGGCTTGATGCGATGCTGCGCCCAGGGGTCCCATTGGAAGATGTGCAGATCGGTGCCGCATACCGAGGCATTTTCAACGGCGATCAGGACGTCGTCCGGGCCGATGCTGGGCACAGGAACTTCGCGCATCTCCATGCCGGGCGCGGCGTGTGGCTTGACCAGGGCGCGCATCGTCTTGGGTAGCGGCCCGGGCTGAACGAACGAGATGGTGGGAAAGGCGGAAACGGCGGACATCAGGCTAGCGACTCCTAAGGTGCTTCGGACAGCCGAAGGCAAACAGTTCATGGTAGCGCGGAAGGATTTTCGAAGGGCGAAGTGTCCGGAAACCGTTCATCCGCGGCCACGCAGACGGCTCAGTTGGCGGCGGTCGCGACCGGTCGGTTTCAGGGCGGGCAGGCGCTCAAAGGAGAACATGGCCTTGCGTTCTTCCTGCGCCTTGGCGCGGGCGGCCTGGCTCTCATCCGACTCGAAGAAGAGCAGCTGGGCTTCCGAGGCAGGACCGCGCGTTTCGCTCAGCTTCAGGACCTGAATGGTGTAGAGGCCGTTATCGGTGGTGATCTCGAGATGGT
>CAXTRU010000364.1:0-3644 GCA_964246665.1 uncultured Acidobacteriaceae bacterium | reverse complement strand
GCGTAGTAGCGCGTGGTGAACTCTTCAGGGATGAAGAGCACCTGCGGGAGATCGGTGGCGAGCTGCTGGAAGATGGCGGGGTCCAGCGTGCCGCCGTTGACGTCGACCACGGAGTCCACGTAGAAGAGCGTGGCGCCCCAGCGGCTGTAGGCAGTGCGTGCCTTGTTTTCCAGGTTGGCGATGATGGCGGCGTTCGTGGAAAGGAACTGCTGGCTGGCGGTGCCGTTGCCGGCGAGCGTGAATGCCTGGGGACGGATGCACACACCGACGCGGAGACCGGCGTTGGTCATGGTCTTGAAGTAGGCGTCGTCGAGCTTCTGGCCGTAGAAGGCCGAGGTGTTGTCGAGGACCGTGGACTCCATCTCCGGCGCGACGGCGGCGATCTGGTCGGGGGAGCAGACATAGCTGGTGTTCTGTGGGTACTGCTCGCCTTCGAGGTCCCACGTGATGACGCCCTGGGCGTTCATGTTCCTGGCGACGGTGACCTGGTTGGCGGCCTGCGTCAGCATGCGGTTCTGGAAGGCCTTGAGGCCGGCAGCGGAGGTGATGTCGACCGAGGCGTCGTTGAAGTACCGGCGCGGGTTGGTGGGGAAACCGCCGGGCTGCGTGATGTCGCCGCCGTTGGTGGGCGAGCTGGCAAGGAAGGCCGACCCGATCATGCGCTTGTCGTTCCAGCTCAGCTGCCTGGGGTAGGTCTGGGCGAAGCTCCCGAGGGCGTCGGCGGTGTTGGCGGCGGTGCCTTCAGGGGTGAAGCGCAGCGAAAGGGTGTAGGTGAGCGTGTTGCCGGGGGCGAGCGGCAGGTCGTTGTGCGGGAAGAAGGTGGCGATGCCGTCCGGATAGGTGGAGGTCATCATGGGCGAGTAGGTCGCCGAGCCAACGTTCTTCCAGCCGGTGTAGAGCGGCTTGGACTCGTCGGGGAGCACGGCGGTGACGACGCCGGAGCCGAAGTCGGCCACCGAGACGCCGGGGTCGGTGGTGGTGATGGCGTACTGCGTGTTGCCGTTGAACCCGGCGGGGTCGCGCGGGAAGTGGAGGGCGAGGGGGTAGATCTCGGCGCCGTCGAAGAGGATGCCGGAGCCGGCGTAGTTGGTTTCCGTTACGACCAGATTGAGCGTGTTGCCGGCCTGCACAAATTGCGTGCTGATGGAGCCCCAGGTGAAGTTGTAGGTTTCGGTGAGCGTGTTGGGATTCCAGCTGATGCCGTTGTTGGCCTCGCCCCAGCCGTACTGGCCGCCCTGCAGGGTATTGCCGCTCAGGTCCGTGGCCTTCATGTGCCAGATGTGGAACTGATCGGCGGAGAAGGCGTTAACGTTCTCAAGGATCACGCCGTTGAAGCTTAGAGATTGCACCCCTTTGCTGCCGTAGGTGACTTGCAACTGCGCATGGGCCAACGTGGGAAGGGCGGCAAGGGTGGCCAGCAAAACAGGGAGAGTGCGGAAGAAGCGCAGCGACACGGGAAGCCCTCGAACGGTAGCGTTGGGGCTATTGTCGCGTTCAGGTTGCTTCGGGGTCGTCGCGCAATTCGGGCAGGGCGCGGGCAAATTGGGGGAGTTTGGCGCGAACCTTTGTGGGACTGAGATCTGCCGGTTTCACGCCAAAACATGAAATTTTGGGCTCAAAAGTACCTATGAGCCGGGGCAGGGCGTGATGCCGTGCTGCTGGCAAAAGCTTGCCTGATTCTGCTGAGCGGCATGGCGGCCGAGGAAGAACAGTCCGATGACGGCCGCGACCCCGGCGGCGCTCACACCAAGGATCAGGCCGAGGTGTCGGTTGGTGGCTTGTTTCAGTTGCACCTGCTCCTGATGGGTAAGCGGGTCGCCGACGAGGAGCTTGAGTTGGCTGACCGTGGCCGAGCCGAGCAGAGCGGTGTTGGTTGCGCGAGCTTTGCTGCGCAAGGCGGGCTGCACCGGCAGATTGACGACCCAGAGCGGGGCCATGGTGTGCGGGTCGGCGACTGTGACCTGCAGCGAGTCGTAGTAACTCACCGAGCTTGTAGGCGTGCCTGTTGTGGGATCGGGAGCGCCTGCCGTGTCGGTGGCCGTGACGACGCCGTGCAGTTGAAGGACGAGGTCGGCCTGGGTGACGTCGGTGACGATTTTGTAGCGTCCCCAGTGGTTCATGGCGTCAAGCGCGGAGTTGAAGACGTCGTCTTTGGAAAGAACGAAGTACTGGTCGTTGCCGATCTCCGTAAGCGCAAGGGTGTGGGCGAAACGGAGGCGATCGCGCACACCCGTGGACTGCGGTTTCGCTGCTGTTGACTCCGGGGCTGCGGGCGTGGACGTTTGCGTCTGCATGGCGGCATGCAGCAGGGCGAGGCGCCGGGAAGGCTTGGCCGCGTGCGCAAAAACGTTCCAGCAAAGCGTGAGTACAAGAAGTTGAGCGATGCGTGCAGTGAAACGAACGTGGGCCTGCATGTACGTCCTCCAAGGATGGCAACATGGCTGCATCCGTGAAGAGACAAACGCTCGATCGAGGTACAAAGTCTCGCAATCGCGAAGGTATATTTTGGGATGGCTTCCAGCCTCCCTCCATCAGCGCTGCAAGGGCTGGAGGTGATAGACGAGACCGACGTTCAGGAACGCGGCCACGGGATGCGCGCCGTTGCCGCCGCTTGCTTCGGAGCCAAGTTCCGGTGCGCGGAGGTCGATCCGGTTCGTCAAGCGAAGGTCGAGCCCGACGAGGAACTGACCGGCGCCACCGGTCTTGTTAAGCCGGGTCAACGTTTCCAGCCCGCCACCCGGCGGATAGCTGCCGTAAACATCCTGGTTGTAGCTGGAGTGAACGACGCCTCCCCCGAGTTGGACATAGGGTCGGAAAAGGGAGCGGTGCGGAACGAAGCCGAAACGCAGGGCAGCGCCGGCGAGCAGGCCGCCGCTCACGCCAGGGCTGTACCCGAAACGACCGTCAACGCCCACGGTGACGCGGCTCTGGATCGGGAAGTCATAAAAGACGCCGCCGCCGATGCCCACCGTGTCCCGTCCCACACGGGTCACGGCGGATCCGTTGATGTTGGTGAAGCCGTAGTTGGTAAGCCCAACGTTCGCGTACACGGAGGTCTGCGCGCCGGCCACGGAAGCACCGAGCGACAGAAGGAGCAAGGCAAGCAAGGATCGCGCCATGGGTGTTGAGTGTAAGGGAAGTGCCGGTGCGGTGCCTGCCCAAATCGTTGCAGGGAAGGGCACTTGCGCGGTTCAGTCAGCCGGTGCAAGCGGGAGCCAGATGGCAAAGACTGTGCCGTGGCGTTCGGGGTGCTGCGGGGTTGCGAGCGCGGAGCGTAGCGTGATGGTGCCGCCATGCTTGTCGACGATCCCTTTGCTGATCCAAAGGCCAAGCCCTGTGCCGGTGGCCTCCTTGGAGGTGTGGAAGGGCTCGAAAAGGTGGCGGCGCATGGCCGGCAGAAAGCCTGTGCCGGTGTCGGCGATGGTGAGCCGCAGACCCGGGGTGCCGTCGCGCAGGGAGGCGGCCGGGCGGAGGCGGAGCTGCAGCGCGCCGCCGTGGGGCATCGCGTCGTGCGCGTTGCGGACAAGGTTGTTGAGCACCTGGCGCAGTTCGCCTTCAAAGAGCAGGGCCGGCGGCGTGGGCCGAAGCTTCAGCTGGACCTCGGCGCCACGCTGCCGAAAGCGCGTCTTGTACATGCGCACGAC
>CAXTRU010000363.1:0-3649 GCA_964246665.1 uncultured Acidobacteriaceae bacterium | reverse complement strand
ATCGCGTGCACCGTGACGCCGTGCGCGACGCGGAGATCGCACAACGCGCCGCCGCCGAGGCAAGCCTGTTCGGGGCGGACGCTGCCCCCGAAGCAGTCCCACAGGGGCACGTGGCCACTGGGAGCGAAGGCGCACCGGCGAACACGGCACCCGTTCCGGTGCTGGCGGAGCTCGAGGAAGAAGACGGTGTGCGCAGCTTCACTGCCGACGTCGCGGCCAGGGGCAAGCGGCTGGATGCCTATCTCGCCAAGACCCTGCCGGAGATCAGCCGTGCGCGGGTGCAGTTGCTCATCGAGAAAGGGCAGGTACGTGTGAACAGCAAGGCTGAGAAGGCCAGCCTTAAGCTGGAAGGCGGAGAGCGCATCGAGATCGAAGGCGAGCCGCAGCCGGCGCCGCTCCGCGCGGAGCCCGAAAACATCCCACTAAAGTTTTTGTACGAAGATGCCGATATAGCGTGTGTGGACAAAGCTGCCGGGATGACGGTGCACGCAGGGGCGGGCGATGAGGAGCACAACCGCGGCACGCTGGTGAACGCCTTGCTCTTCCACTTCCAGCAGGAGCTCTCGCAGGCAGCCGGCGCGTTGCGGCCAGGCATCGTGCATCGTCTGGACAAGGAGACCAGCGGGCTCATCCTGGTGGCCAAAAATGACACAGCGCACCGCCGGCTGGCGGAGATGTTTCAGGCGCACTCGTTGCGCAAGGCCTATGTGGCGCTGGTGCACGGGAGCGTCGCCGACGATGAGGGCACCGTGGACCTGCCGGTTGGGCGAGACACCGTGCGACGCATCCGCATGACCACCAAGCGCAGCGTGGAGAATGGCGCGCGACCGGCCGTAAGCCACTGGCGCGTGCTGGAGCGGATCGGGACCAAGGACGCGCCGGGGCCGTGGGGTGTGTTCACCCTGCTTGAAGTGGAGATCGAGACCGGGCGGACCCACCAGATTCGCGTGCACCTGCACGCGCTGGGGCACCCGGTGGTGGGCGACACGCTGTACGGCGCATCGGCGCGGTTGCGGCCGGGCGGCGCCGGGGCTGGCGATGCGGAAGGGACGGAGCCGACGCTTGAGCGGAACTTTCTCCATGCGGCGGAGCTCGACTTCAACCATCCACGGACCGGCAAGCCCATGGTGCTACGGTCCGACTTGCCGCCGGAGTTGACGACCTTTCTCGATAAGGTTCGTCCGAGTGTCGGGAAGGCAACCACCCGGCGCCGGGCAGCGTCGCGGGTTGCTAAGATAAAGGGCGAATGAACGTGGCAAGTGGGCGAATTCGTGTGGGCCTGGCAATGGCCGGGCTGTTGTTTTCGGTAAGCGGATGGGCTGTGGGCCAAGCGGCCGCATCCGGGGCCAATGCGCCCGCGCAGACCACCGCCCCTGCACCCGCGGCGTCGCCGACGCCCGGGGGACAGACGACGAGCCCAGCGGCCCAAAAACCCAGCCAAAGCCCGGCGCTGCAGCCGCGTGATGAGAGTGGACCGCCGCCCTCGCAGGCGCCCCGCATCCAGGTGTTCAGCCGCGAGGTCAACCTCGTCTTTACGGTGACCGACAGCAAAGGCCACTTCATCACCAACCTGCAGCAGCAGAACTTCGGCTTGCTGGACGACCAGCGTCCGCCGGAGCGTGTGGTGCACTTCCGGCAGGAGACCAATTTGCCGCTGCGCGTAGGCCTCATGCTGGACACGTCGAACTCCATCCGGTCGCGCTTCGAGTTCGAACAGCAGGCCGCGGTCGATTTCCTGCTGCAGATCCTGCGTCCACCGGATCGGGCGTTTGTGGAAGGCTTCGATGTCCAGACGGACATCTCGCAGGACTACACCAATCGCATCGACCTGCTCGACACGGGCATCCACAAGCTGCGGCCCGGCGGCGGCACGTCCCTGTTCGACTCGCTGTACAAGACCTGCCGCGACCAGATGCTGACGCTCAAGGACGACACCCCGGTGCGGCGCGCCCTGGTCCTGGTGTCGGACGGCGATGACGACTACAGCCGCGCCCACGAAGCTGATGCGATCAAGATGTGCCAGCGGGCGGAGACCATCGTTTACACGATTTCGACCAACGTTGGCCCAAGCAAGGACAAGGGCGACGACGTGTTGCAGCAGATCGCCGACGCGACCGGCGGACGGGCCTTCTTTCCGACGCGCATGGAAGATATGGCGATCGGTTTCGCCAACATCGAGCAGGAGCTGCGCTCGCAGTACTCGCTGGAGTACGTGCCGGCCGAATTCAAACAGGACGGCTCATTCCGGACGATCTATCTCGTGTCGCTCGATCAGCGTTTCCAGGTCCACGCACGCAAAGGGTACTTCGCCCCGCGCGCGCCGCAGTAGCGAATCGTAGCGCAAGGACAAGGACCGTGCCCGCCATGCGCTCATCTTTCTCGGGACGCAACTATGTTGCGGCGAAAGCAAAAGGCCTCAGCATCCTTTGCTGAGACCTTTCTCTCTCCCGAACCGGCGCCGGCTGGTTTACGCGTGCGCCCGTCCGTGATGGGCATGCACGAAGTGGTAGGGCGGCCAGGGTCCGCTTAGCTGCATCGCGCAATCCTTCATCTGTTGGGTCGCGGAGCTGTACTTGTTCTGGTAGCGCTCCACGGTCTTCTTATCCACCAGGTGGGCGATGTCCAGCAGCATCTTGCCGCTTTCAGTCCGCTTGCAGGTGATCTCTTCCTCGATCGGCAAAAACATACGGTGCATCTGCACGCTCAGCGCCCCGGCGCGCGCCTGACGCTCCCGCTGCCGTGTCGCCGACTCCCGCAGATTGGACAGGTAGGCCTGCCCGGCCGCATGCACCGTCGCACCCGCGCCCATTTGCGCCATCCTCTCCGCGCAAACATCGTCCACCAGCACCTTCAAGTGCATCTCGGCTTTGCCGCGCAACCGCTCCACATTGGCTACGAAATGGCGCTGGTTGGAGCGCACCGACCGCCGGAGGGCGTCATCATCGTCAAAGCAGGTGCCGAACCGGAACGGCAGCACCGTCGACCGGGTAAACGTGGCCGCGATGACCTTGGCGTGCTCGCGGGCTGCGCCCGAAGCCTCCGGTCCGGTCATTCGCGCCGCATCTTCGGGCAGGTGCTCGGAGACAATCACGGTCAGCTCAGCAGCAGGAAAGAGAAACGTCTGCCCGCCAAACAGCCCATGCACCCCCTCCAGGGGAACGGGACGGCGGTGGTTGGCAAGTTCAGGGAAAGCAGAACGCTCAGCGATGCAGTAGGCATACCATGCCATGACTTTGTTGCTCCTCAGCTCTGCCGGCGGCACGTCGGCAGCTCATTTCACGAACCCACTTCACGCCATGAACCGAGGCCCGCGTTACCGGGCAGATGCTGCAGAACAAGTGCACTGTTCGATGGCGAGGCGAATACTATGCCGTTGGCAAGCGGAACTTTGATCGTCGAAGGACGACATGTTTCGCCGCGGAAGGGAGCGTGGATCGGCAGCGATCTTCCCCGGGCTGGTAGACTGAAGCGAAGTGTGGCCCCGCAACGGCGGACGCCTCCTTCTCCCCACCCCAAGGACGGACTCTAACCAGTGAACACCGCACTCAAGCGCGACCCCCGGCAACAGGATCAGTTCGTGCTCGCCACCGAACACAGCATCGATTGGGCGAAAAAGAATCGCCAGTCGGCTCTTCTCTTCGGAGGCCTG
>CAXTRU010000362.1:0-3688 GCA_964246665.1 uncultured Acidobacteriaceae bacterium | reverse complement strand
GTACGGCTTCTGCCCGAAGCCCGCCATCAGCTCCGTCAGCGCCTCCATCCCTAACCCAAACAAAGCGCGTTCCTGCATGTCTTCTCCCCCGCCTGGCAAACCTTCTTGCCAGGTAGTCAGCCCGCCTGCCACCTCTCGGCTACTGCAACTTTGGATGAATCACCTGCAAGCCGAGGTGCTCTTCAAACAGCGTGAAGTCGCGGTCACGGTGCAACAGCCGGTATCCGCGTTCAATGCACAACGTGGCGGTCAAGCAGTCAACCGTGGAGCGAACGGTTTGACCTTTCGCCCGCAGCACCCGGTAGTTTGAAGCGGATGCGATCGCAAGTTCTTGCCCGCACGATTGAAACAGTTCCAGCTCGCCCAACCTCTTCTGCACGCGGGCGAACATGCTGTCATACCGTACTCCCTGCAGGACCTCACACAAAATCAGATCTGTTAAACCGAGGGAAAGGCTACCCACGCGGCTGTCCAGCCACTCCGTATGTGCATTCGATCGTTTGGTAAGGTAATCAATCCAAACGGACGTATCTACAATCGTCATCGGCTGCCATCGAAGTCGTCTTCAAACACGCGCCGCCGCCGCATCGCCTCCAGGTCTCCGTCCCACTCCACTTTTCCTCGAAGCGCGCGAATTCCTTCTTGCGCTTTTAATCGCACCATCAGCTGCAAGGCCGCTTCCACCGCGGCTCGCTTCGTCTTGGTCCCGCTGGCCCTCATGGCCTTCTTGATGAGCTCATCATCGAGTTCTATGTTCGTCCGCACCGCTGGTCACCGCCCTACACCACAATCTCACAAATCGTGTGTATAGGCCAAATCCGTGAAACAATACCGGAATGCCCGTCGTTCTCGCGGAGCCTTCCGCCCTCACCACCCCACACACCCGCGACATTCGCACCACCACGCTCTCCAACGGTCTCCTCGTGCTCACCGAGCGCATGGCCCATCTGCGCTCCGTGAGCATGGGCGTCTGGCTCCGTTCCGGCTCGCGCGATGAAACGCCCGAGACCAACGGCATCTCGCACTTTCTCGAGCACATGGTCTTTAAGGGCACCACGACCCGCTCCGCACAGCAGTTCGCGCGCGAGGTCGACGCCATCGGCGGCAACCTGGACGCTTATACCTCCAAAGAAAACATCTGTTTCTCGATCAAGGTGCTCGACTCGAACGTCCCGCTCGCCCTTGACCTGCTCTCCGACCTCGTCCTCCACCCCACCCTGACCGCCGAGGACATCGCCCGCGAACAGGGCGTCATCCTTGAAGAGATCAAGATGGACGAGGACAACCCCGACTACCTGGTCCATGAGCTTTTCACGCAGAAGTTCTGGCAGGGCGACGCGCTCGGACGCCCCATTCTCGGCACCGCCAAGACCGTACCCACCTTCACCAACAACATCGTGCTCACCGAGTACGCCCGCCGCTTCACGCCCGGCAACATGCTCTTCACGGCCGCCGGCAATATCGACCACGACACCTTCGTCGCCGAAGTGGAGCAGGCCTTCGCCTCCCTTTCCGCCACGCCCAACGGTGACCTCCCCCGCTCCGGCGCGCCGGGCATCACGCCGCACATCACGCTCAAAAACAAGAAGTCGTTGGAGCAGGTCCAGTTCTGCCTCGCCGTGCCGTCGCTGCCCACCGCGCACCCTGACCGCTACGTGCTTTTCCTGCTCAACTCCGTCCTCGGCGGCGGCATGAGCTCCCGCCTCTTCCAGTCCGTACGCGAAGAGCGCGGTCTCGCCTACTCCATCTACTCGGAAACGAGCCCCTTCCGCGATACCGGCTCCCTCGCCGTCTACGCCGGTTGCGCCGCGGACAACACCCGCGAGGTCCTCGACCTCACCCTGGCCGAGTTCACCCGCCTTAAGCAGTCTCCGGTTGCCGACGACGAACTCCGTCGCGTGAAAGAACAGCTCAAGACCAATATGGTGCTCGGCCTCGAATCCTCCGGCGCCCGCATGAACTCGCTCGCCCGCCAGCAGATGTTCTACGGCCGCTTCTTCACCACCGACGAGATCACCGCCGAAGTCGACCGCGTCGCCGCCGCCGACATCACCCGCCTCGCCAACGAACTCCTCCGCCCCGAAGTGCTCACCCTCACCCTTCTCGGCAACCTAGGCAAACTCGCCATCGAGCGGAACAACCTCGTCTGCTGACAAGATGTTCTTACCGTAGCAAGGGCTGAAGCCCTTCTGCCAACGCCACGCTGGTAGGAACAAGCCATCTGGCGCCGATGCACCCAACCCGGTGTAGCAGCGGGCTTTAGCCCGCTGACAACAAACACCGCCGCGAAAGGGCTTTAGCCCTGGCCACCACCTACGCCGCCCGCGCCCCAATGTGCGTCACATCCTGCCCCTGCGGCTTCGGCTGTTCCTTGCGGCCAAACATGGCCGCCGCGCTGACCACCACCAGCACCGGGATCGCAAACGCGGTGAGCAACACAAAATGCACCACCACATCCAACACCCTCACCGGCAGATGAGCCTGTCGCTCGGCATGGAGGTGCAGCCCCAAAGCACAAAGGAAGTTCAACCCGAAGTAGGCTGACAGCAAAACGATGACCAGGCAAGATGTGCTCACAGAAGTGACTCCCAGAGAAAAACCACAGAACGGCAGCTGCTTATAAGACGCGCGCAGCAGTGCGGCGGAGTCTAGCAATTCAAACCGATCTTCGTCAATACACGTTTCGGCACCGCTCCTCCCACAAAGGGGGTACACGAGTTGACCAAAGCAACAGGCCGAGACTCCCCCATGGACGGATACCAGCCCGCAAACGAAACCGTCTATACTTCATCCGACCCCGTCCCGGGGCAATCACCGTGCACACCCGCCCCTCACTACCAAGGATGGAAGCCATGCTGAACCCCCAAGCCAACGCGAACCGCCGCCGCCCCGCAGACGATGCCGGCTTTACCTTGGTCGAACTGCTCATCGTCATGAGCGTCATCCTGATCATCATCACGCTCGCTATCCCAAGCTACGAGCACGTGCACATCAAGGCCAATGAGACCTCGGCCATCGCTTCCGTGCGCATGCTGAACTCCATGGAAACCGAGTACAACTCCAGCTACCCCAGCCACGGCTTTGCGTGCTCACTGGCGACCCTGGGCGGCAAGCAGGCCAGCGGATCGGGCACCGCCGAGGCCGCCGGCCTCATTCCGGACGACCTCTCCTCCGGCTCCAAGGCAGGCTACAACTTCACCATCGCGAACTGCGCCAAGAACACGGTCAACAACGTCGACCAGTACAACAGCTACCAGATCACGGCCACGCCGGTGAACGTCGGCAAAACCGGCACCCGCACCTTCTGCTCCGACGAAACCGGCCAGATCCGCTTCGACCCCAAGGGCGGCACCAACTGCACGGAAATCCTCCAGTAGCTCGGGAGGCCCCCCACCGGCCTCCCAAGAGCTACCGGTGGCTTCGGCCTGTGCCCAAGCTTTGCCCCTCACTTCCGCCTTTACTGTTGCTGCTGCCTGTACTGTTGCTTTTGCCTTTGCTCCTGCCTGTACTGTTGCTTTTGCCTTTGCTTCTGCCTTTGCCTTTGCCCTTCTTTTTTTCATTCCCCGCACGGGGAACCTGCTTTCTGCGCCCCAGTCCCAAAGCCCGACGCCTCGCGCTTCACCAACTCAATCCGTGGCGTACCTTTGCGCTCTTCGCGCCCATGGCGCTGGTCTTGGCCACCCTGACC
>CAXTRU010000361.1:0-3695 GCA_964246665.1 uncultured Acidobacteriaceae bacterium | reverse complement strand
ACACCGCATGCATCGACTGCGTGCGGTCCATGCTATCCACCAGCGCCTCACGCACCAGCGCTCCCATGCGCTCGGTGGTCACGGCCGCGGCGTTCTGCCCGCGCGCAATGTCGGCCGAGCGATGGCCTGCCTGCAACACCCAGGCCACGGCGGCTTCAATCGCTGAGGCTTCCGCCTCCAGCCCACCCGAGTGCCGCAGCACCATAGCCGCGGTAAGAATCGCACCCAACGGATTAGCTTTGCCCGTGCCCGCAATGTCCGGCGCGGAGCCATGCACGGGCTCATACAAATTCACTTTGCCGCCGATGGTCGCGGAAGGCAGCATGCCCAGCGAGCCGGTGATCACGCCGGATTCATCGGAAAGAATGTCGCCGAAAAGGTTCTCCGTGAGCACCACGTCGAAGTCGCGCGGCCGGTTCATCAGGTGCATCGCCATCGAGTCCACGAGTTGGTGCTCCACCGTCACGGCAGGGAAGTCCTTGGCCACGTCATCCACGGTGGCACGCCACAGTTGCGAGCACTCCAGCACGTTGGCCTTGTCCACGGAAGTCAGCTTGCCACGGCGCTTGCCTGCAAGCTCGAACGCTATGCGGGCCACGCGCTCTACTTCGCCATGTGTGTAGCGCATGGTGTTGATGGCTTCGCCCGTGTCCTTATTCCACGAACGTGGTTCGCCGAAGTACAAGCCACCCAGCAACTCGCGCACAAACAGGATGTCCGCACCCTGCGTGATTTCCGCGCGCAACGGCGAGTTCTCCGCCAGCGCCGGATACGCCACCGCGGGACGAAGGTTGGCAAACCCGCCCAGCACCTGGCGAATCTCCAGCAAGCCCGCTTCAGGCCGTTTGTTCGGCGGCAGATGGTTGAACTTGTTGTCGCCCACGGCACCCAGCAGCACCGCATCGCTTGCCAGGCAGGCGTCGATCGTCTTCTGCGGCAGCGGCGTGCCTTCCGCCGTGATGGCCACGCCACCGATCAAGCCTTCTGTAAGCGCCAGGTCATGCCCGCCGGCCTCGGCCACGGCCTTCAACACAAAAAGGGCCTCCCGCGTCACCTCGGGCCCAATGCCATCACCGGCAAGCACTGCAATGCGAAGCTTCATATCCCCCTCGGAACAGCCGTTCAGGCCACAGCCGTTGAATGTTGCACCAGCGTGAGCAAATCCTCGTCGTAGATTGCTTTCCTGCGGTCTGCCAATTCGGTAAACCGTTGGTACACGGCGTCCAACTCAGCGCCACTCAAAGAGTGCCCAAGCTGAACTAAGCGGTGCTGCAGCGCGCGCCGCCCCGAATGCTTGCCCAGCACAATGTGATTAGCCGGTACGCCTACAGCGGCGGGCGTCATGATCTCGTACGTCAGCGGGTTATTAAGGACACCGTGCTGATGAATGCCTGACTCATGCGCGAAGGCGTTTTTGCCTACCACGGCCTTATTCGGCGCGACGCCCTGCCCGATGATCTCTGCCAGTAGCGAACTAGTGGCATATAGCTGCGCGTTTTGGAGCGACGATGCGAAGGGAAATAGATCCGGACGCACCAAGAGAGCCGCTGCCACCTCTTCCAACGCCGCGTTGCCGGCCCGCTCGCCGATGCCATTGATGGTGACCTCGACCTGTCGCGCACCCGCCTGTAGACCAGCAAGCGTGTTGGCCACAGCGAGCCCTAGATCGTCATGGCAGTGCGTGGAGAGGATTACATTTTCCATCCCCGGTAATTGGTGCAGCCTGCGGAGCAGGGCGCCGTACTCCTCCGGCGTACTGAAACCGACCGTATCCGGGATATTAATCGTCTGCGCGCCCGCTTGGACAGCCACCTGCACCATCTGTTTCAGAAACTCGTGATCGCTTCGCGTGGCGTCCATCGGGGAAAACTCGACATCGTCCACCAGCGAGCGCGCGAGCCGCACGGATTCTCCGGCGAGGTCGAGCGCCTCTGTGCGCGACATCCTCATCTGGTGCTCCAAGTGGATGTCCGAGGAAGACAGAAAGGTGTGTACGCGGTTCTTCTCGGCTGACTCGACCGCACGGGCAGCGCTTTCGATATCAATCGGTTTGGCCCGTGCCAGCCCTGCGATGCGCGGCCCGCGTATCTCGCGTGCAATGGCACGCACCGAGTTGAAATCCCCGTCGGAGGCGATCGGAAACCCGGCCTCGATCACATCCACACCCAATTGCGCGAGCTGATGTGCCATGCGCAGCTTTTCGTCGTGGTGCATCGTGCAGCCCGGGGACTGCTCGCCGTCCCGCAGCGTTGTGTCGAAGAAGACAATCCTGTTTCGGTCCGGATGATGTGCGGTCATAGCTGTACGTACGCTTCTTTCTGAGGATAACGCGAACTTATGTTGCGCGCTCTGGTCATTCGCACTTCTAATAGCTCCATCAGGCAGGAAACGAGGGCCGCCCGTGGATCTGTTTCAGCTGGAAACGTTTCTCGCCGTCGCCGAAGAGCGTAGCTTTTCTCGCGCGGCGACCCGGCTGCATCGCACCCAACCGGCGGTGAGCCAGGTGGTGGCCAAGCTGGAAGGCGAACTGGGAGAAACACTGTTTGACCGCTCCCTGCGCGACGGCACCCTCACCGACGCCGGCGAAGTGCTGCGTGACTACGCGCAGAAAATGTTAAACCTTCGCAAGGAGGCTAGGGCAGCCCTCGGAGACCTGCGGGCATTACACCTTGGTCGTCTTGACATTGCGGCCAATGAGTACACCTGCCTGTACCTGCTGCCGGTGCTGGATGCCTTTCGCCGACGCCACCCCAACCTTAAGGTGGCGGTGCAGCGCTCGCTTGCCAGCCGCATCCCCGATGAGGTGCGCCAGCATTCGGTGGAGCTCGGTGTGCTGAGCTTCCGTCCTGACGATCCGCAGCTGCGCGCCATCACGGTGTACCGCGACGAGCTGGTCTGTATCGTCCTTGGCCAAAGCCGGGGAGGCCTCCATCGGACGCCTGGGCCGGGAAACCTTCGTTGCCCACATCGTCGAGTCACCATTGCGGCAAAAGGTGATTGCCGCCTTCCGCCGCCACCGCACGCCGCTCAAGATGGACATGGAACTGCCCAGCCTGGAGGCGATCAAGCGCTTTGTGCAGCTTGGCAACGGCGTGGCCCTGGTGCCTCGGCTTGCAGTGGAGCCCGAACTGGCCAGCGGCATGCTCGTGGCCATCCGCGTCCCGGAGCTGCACATGCAGCGCAGCCTGCGGCTCGTCTTCCGCAAACGGACAGCGCTGTCCCACGCGGGGTCTGCCTTTCTGGACGTGGTCGAAGCCCACGCGAACTCCACGGGAACGCCCTTTTGCTTTGAAGAGGACCGGCGCAAGCGGTAGCTGTCAAACCCAATCCTGCCATCGGCTGAAACGTGCGGCCATCCCTGGGCGTCTACCCTGACGCGCGGTGCCATCCGACGCTGCGGTCGCGCGCGCAACGAAGCTGTTTTTTGGATAGAGGTGCCTGATGAAGCCACGTGCAAGACAAATCACAATGACGCTCGCCGCAGCGATCATGCTGTGCGCCGCGCCGGTGTTCGCGCAAACTGCCCCGCCGACTCCACCAACGGCCCCCGACGCACCTCCACCTCCACCCGACGGCGGCGGCCCGCGCCGTGGCGGTCCGGAGCGTCGGCTTGAGATGCTGCAACAGCAGCTAAATCTCACATCGGACCAGACGACCCAGGCCCGCGCCATCTTCGCGGCCGAGCGCACCAGGAT
>CAXTRU010000360.1:0-3708 GCA_964246665.1 uncultured Acidobacteriaceae bacterium | reverse complement strand
ATGGGCTCGATGTGCAGTCGTGCGCGGATAGTCCGCGATGGCATCACGAAGGTTCGTCGCAGACGATGGGCGAAGATCAGGCGGGGCTTGGGCCGAGGGGCATCTTGCGGCTTGAGGCAGGTGTGCCCACAGCGACACGTAAGGCCTTGATGGCGCTCGGCTGGCCAATGGGCGCCAGCGACGGCGGTTTTGGGCGCTATGAGGGCATCGAGGTGATGACGTCGCAGTTCAGCGGGCATACGGATCGTGTCTACGCCGCAGGCAGCGAAATGCGTGCGGACGGATGTGCCCTGGCCTACTGAGGTTCGCCTGAGGTACGCTGAGCCTGTGCAGGGACGGCTGCGGCCCCGCAGCCTATCAGTGCATACGGCGCTTTCGCCCAGTTCTATTTGAAAGAAGGGAGTTGGAGGCGCGGGCCGGGATCGAACCGGCGCATAAAGGTTTTGCAGACCTCTCCCTTACCACTTGGGTACCGCGCCTTTGAGCCCGATCGATGCTCCTGCGCAGGGAACGCGCGGAGCTATCAGATAGCAAGGACGGCGTGGCTGCAGAGGAGAAAAGGGCGTCTGGAGCGGGAGACCGGGGTCGAACCGGCGACATCTTCCTTGGCAAGGAAGCACTCTACCACTGAGCTACTCCCGCCCTTCCACTTGAATGTAACAGAGGGTGAGCGGTTTGGGAAGGGTGGGCTGTGTGGAAGCTTTGGGTGCGCCAGGGCTAAGCCCTCGATTTGAGGTGGCCCTGATTCGCGGGCTAAAGCCCGCGGCTACACTGTTGCGGGGTGAAGTCTGCGGCTACACCTCTGCTGAGAACCTGCGGTACGAGCCCTCGTGTCTACGCCCCACCTTTGCGTGGAGCAGGGTCAGGTGATGATGCTATTGCGGGGCGTTGGCGTTGTTGCCGTTGGCGAGCAGCAGGCGGCGGCTGGTGATCTGGAAGCCCTTGTTGCGCACGATGTGTGGCGTCAGCGTGATCATTAGCTCGGTAGAGTCTTTCTCCGTGTCCTTGTTGGTGCTTTGGAAGCCGGGGATCTCGCTGAGGAAGGGCAGGCCCGTGATGGCGCGGAACTCCGAGGTGTTGACCTCGCTGGCGATCATGGCCGTTTGCCCGCGTGGGATGGTGACCGTGGACGTCAGCTGCCGATTGTTGAGGATAGGCAGGGTGTTGATGGTGCCTGAGCCAAGTGCCTCGATCTTGAAATCGAGCTTGACGTTGACCTCGCCGGTACGCATGATCTGCGGCGTGGCCTTCAGCGTCAGGCCGAGATCTTCGTACTGAATCTGCGGCACGTTGACCGACGTGGAGCCGAGGTACTGGTTCAGCAACGAGCTGACGCTGGTGCCGTTGATGTTGAGGCCGGCAACGGCGCTTGAGATGGCACTGGAGGCCGCGTTGGAGCTGTAGATGCCAGTCTCAATCGGATAGCGCGTGCCCGCGCGAAACTGCCCGTCCTGCTTATCGCCGACACGCAGTTGCACGGTGTCAAGAAGGCGAATGTCCGAGGATGTGAGGCTGGCATTCAACGTGGTGGTGGAGCCAAGAAACACCCCGGCCAGCGGCAGCCCGCCGTAGTGCCCAAACACACCGAGGAGACCCGTGAACTGCGAGCTGGAGACAGTACCGGAGGCGAGCAGAAACTCAAGCTCGGTGAGCGCGTCGGTGTAGGCGTTGCCGGTGAGCTTGATGAGATTGTTGGCGATCGCTTGGGAGATCAGGGACTGGTTGGCGCTGATGAGATTTTCTGCCGTTGCCGCGACAGGGAACGCGCCGATGGACGAAGGCAGTTGCGCGCCGAGATTGTCGATGTGGCTCTTGTCGACCTCGTACAGCGTCAGGTCGAGCAGAACGTCGGAGCCGCCGTCGACCAGATCGGCAAAGGTCGCGTTGACGTGTGAGAGCGTGTCCTCATCGCCGCGAAGCACAAGCGAACCGGAGTTGGACACAGCGTTGACCACGCGCAGATTGAACACGGCACGCGCCATGTTGGCGTACTCGGTGAGATCGGCCTGCGACGTGCCGGGCATGTACAGCGTTTCTTCCAGCAGCGGCTGATATTCGGTGCGGTTTTCCGGCGTATCGCGGCTAAAGAGCAGCTGTGTAGGCTGGATCGGGACCGTGAAGGTGTGTGTCAGGGTTTCAACGGTGCGCAGGGCCTGCGGCCAGTCCGCGCGGTCCAGGTCGAAGCGCAGTTGCGGGCCGGAGTCGATGGAGTTCACGACCTGTGCGTTGATTCCATAGGCCTCGCACACGCGTTCAATCAGGTCGTGTGCGCTGGCGTGCAGATGAAAGTCGTGCGTGCCCGGCTGCGGGGTCAGCTGGACGGGGCCGGCGAGCGTGAGGGCGTCTTCGGCACGGGTGTTGTGCAGCGGGTTGGTGTCTGCGTCAAAGGTGGGCGCAGGCGCGAGGGTGCCGTCGGCCGCAAAGTGCTGCAGCACGATGGCGTTCCGCGGATCGAGCGCGCGCGCCTGCAATAGCAGCTTGTCCGCCTGCTCGGTGTGGCCCAGCTTGGTTTCCCGGGCGGCGCGCTGCACGAGCTCGGTGAGGCGGTGCTCGCGGGTGACGGCGAGGGCGATCGCATAGTCTCGGCTGCGCGGATTCAGCTTGGCGGCCCGGGCGAACTCGGTTTCAGCCTGGGTGAGGTCTTTGTGATCGAGCGCGCGGGCGCCCTTGATGAAGGCGTCTTCGGCTTCGTGAAGTTGCTTGGCGGGGATGTCTGACGTGGTTCGGCCGGTGGACGGAAGGGTGATCGGAGTTTCCGTGCCGGCAGGGGTGGGAGCTGTCTGGGCGGCAGCTCCGAGGCTGAAACTCAAGAGAGCGAATCCGAGCAGACGTGGCGGCAAGAACGCAAGTCTCTCCACTGCGCTGCGCTCCCGTCGAGATGACAGAGTGGGAGCGGCGCGCAGCTTCGTTGTGGAGAGCAGGCTCAGGGACATGCTGTGCGGTTGGACGTGGCGGAGCGGCTAACGTCCCGTGCCGGTGGCTACCACTTGCAGGCCAGGGCGCACGGAGCGCGGCGGACGGCGCATGCCGCGGCGAATCTGTGCCGAATCCATGCCGAGCTCGGCCAGCGTGCGGCTCAGGGTGTTGCGGTGCATGCCGAGCTCTTCGGCGGCCTTGCACTGGTTGCCGCGATGGCGGCTGAGGACTTCGAGGATGAAGCGCTTTTTGAACTCACGCACGGCATCATTGTAGGTCATGCCCGAGGCGTGCATGGTGAGCACCAGATGTTCCAGCTCGCGTTTCACTCGCGTTTCTCTCCCAGCTAAGGCTGATGTGTCGTGGTGAGTCTAGTGTGCGACAGGGGCCCGGACTTGATCCAGTCGGTAGAGCTGTGATTGAAATGCTGGAGGCTGTCCCGAAGCCGAACCTGGAGGTCCGTGGGCATGGTGAAGGATACCGCATGGGCGGCGCGAAGCAAATAGGGACTTAGGGCCGAAGTTTGGACCCAGGGCGCGGTTGGCAGGAAGGCCGCAATGGCGAAAAGGATCGCCGTGGCGATGCCCGCGCCGCGCAGGAGGCCGAAGAGCGCGCCGCCGAGCCGGTCGGCAAAGCCCAGGCCCACCGTGCGGGCCCCCCGGCGAAGCATGCGGCCCAGCAGCGACGCCGTGACTGTGACTGCCGACAGAATCAGCGCGAAGGCGGCCATCTGCGCCACCGCCGATGTGGTGATCAGGTTGCGTAGCTCGCCGGCGAGCGGGTGGTAGTACC
>CAXTRU010000359.1:0-3739 GCA_964246665.1 uncultured Acidobacteriaceae bacterium | reverse complement strand
GCGCCATCATGTTTCCGGAACGCGGGCGGGCAGTGCCGTTCACGATCCAGAACTATGCCTACAAGGACGCCCTTGGCCGCGAAACCGTGACGTGGCTGCGCACCTTCGAAGTCGGCCGGCGACGCCGCTTCGATGCATACATGATCTATAGCGAGCAGCGCGGCAAGATCGTCGACTACCTCGGGACGCATCAGCACCTCGCGGTCGACATCGACATGAGCGTCGCTCCCAACGGCGGCATGCGGCTTCGTTCCGGAGAGCAGCGCTTTTATGAGAGGCGCGTGGCGTTTCGCTTCCCCATGCTCTTCAGCGGCATCGCCGAGGTGTGCGAGTGGTATGACGAGGAAGCCGGCTGCTTTCGCATCGAGGTGGTGGTGAGCAACCGGCGTTGGGGCAAGCTCTTCGGCTACACCGGCACTTTCCAGGTGGACTGGCAACAGACAGCATCTGCGCCGGCAACCGTGTTCCCGCGTAGAACCGAAGCACGCGAGTAGTGGGGTATCCTCGCCGTGCCGCTCGCGTGTCTTCGGTCCCAAGCAGCTAGTGCAGCAGCCCGAACACCGCCACGCTGGACGGTGTGCCTACGAAGACCATGCCATTGCTGACCACAGGCGTCAGGAACTTGTTGCCATTGCCAAAGGCATCGCGATTGTTCGCCGCCTGCTTGCTGTTGTAGAGCTCATGCTGCAAGTTCGTGGCGTCGTAGGCGTGAAGGACCGCAGGTGCGCCTTCGCCACTCTCCAGCGCCCATACGATCCCGTTCTGTGAGCCGTTTGAGCTGACCGAAGGCGTGGCTCCGGGGTATCCGAACGTTGCGCTGGAAACACTGGTGGGCGCGGTGCTGAGCAGCGCGTTGTTGACCGAAAAGGCCCGCAAGTTGTCGTTCACGCCGCCGTAATAAACGGTGTTGTTGAAGTACGCTGGCCCCGCCCACGCACCCTGCGGCAACGCGCCGGCGAGCTCCTGATACAGCGTTGTATTGCTGCCCGTGCCGGAGAACTTGCCCATGTTGTCACGGTCGGCAACGTAGATGTTTGTGTCCTTGCCGGCAGCGACGACCAGGTGGCGCACCGTACCTTTGCTGTCGGTGACGTCGGGCAGCAGCATGGCTCCACCCGAGCCGAGGTCCACATCAGCGTTTGACTCCGCGACCGTGTTGAACGGCTCCCAAAAGTCGCTGACAGCCAGGCTGCTGTTCGCCGTGGAAAGCTTCACGATGGCGTTGCCGAAGTCACCCTGGCTCGGGAATCCGTTGTTGTTGAACCCGGGGTCAAGCGTTCCATTGGCATCGGCAAAATAGATATTGTTGGAGCTGTCCGCAGCCATGCCATAGCCACTCATCCAGATCGAGCCGTCGCTGCCGTTCGGCGTCAGATTGATCACGGAGCTCTGCTTCAGGGTGGCTTCGCTGTAGCCCATCACCCATCCCGTGTAGGGGCGGATGTCGCAATGGCTGCTCCAGCCGACGTACACGGTGCTGTTCATCAGCAGGAGACCCGCGCGCGCCACGTACTGCCCGGGGCTAAAGGGCACGACGCCACTTACGGCGCCGTCGCCGGTGCCAGGGAAGGAGGCGGTAATTTCGGTGGGGCTGTTGGGCAGTTCTGCGCCGGTGAGCAGATCAAGCGCGTGCAGGCGTTGGTGGTAGGCGCCGGTGGCATCCTTGCTCATGCCGATGACGAAGATGGCTCCGTCAGTGCCGTAGGTACGGTCGATGACCGGTGTAGACGTAATGCCGATCTGCGGCACGATCTGGCCACAGTTGCGACTATCGCTCGGCGTTTCGCCGCTGCCCAGCACGGAGACCTTCCACTCCTGCGCACCGGTCGCGGCGTTCAGGGCGTAGACGCTGTCGTTCTCAGTGGCGACGAACACAACGTTGTCGGTATGGGCCGCCGTGCCGGTGCCGAAGGTGAGCCCGCCGAGGTACAGCGGCTGCGCATCCACCTTGCCGTCCACAGCGTAGTTGCCGAGCAGGCCGAAGGTGGTGCTGTTGACGTTGGCCGTGGTCAGCAGGACCTCTTTCGACTTCCAACCCTGCCGCGTGTTGTCGTAATGGTAGGTCGTCACGTCCGCGCCTGTGGGCGGCGCCACGGTGAGCTTCAAGACGGTGCTGGATGTGGCTGGTGTGGCGTTGGCCGTGGAAGTCCAGGCGACCTGGATAGCGATGGGGCCGGGCGCAGTGGTGGCCGCGGCAGTGAGCGTGACCGTGGCGTCGGTGCCGGGGCTGATGTTGAATGTGATGCCGGGTGCGGCAGTGACGCCTGCCGGTAGACCGGACAGCGTGACCGCGACCGTACCGCTGAAGCCGCCGGTTGGGACCACCTGGAAGGTGACCGGCAGACCCGCGCCCCCAGCGGTCAGCGTGGTGGAGGGTTCGGTGAGGTTGACGGCGTAGGTCGGTGCAGCGGACACGGTCAGCGCAAGGGTGGCCGTCTGCGTCAAGGAACCCGATGTGGCCGTCAGAGTGATGGTGCTGGAGCCCGTGACGGCCGCAGCCGCCGCGGCAAGGGTTACTGTGGCGGGACTGCCCGGCGTAAGCGTCAGCGTGGCCGGTGAGGCCGTCACGCCCGCCGGCAAGCCTGTGATGGCGACCGCAACGGGTTCGCTGAATCCGCTGGCAGGCGTCGCCGTGACGCTGAACTGCCCAGTGGCCCCTGCCTGCACGACTAACGTGGCCGGCGTGATTGCGAGCGTAACGGTGGGGGGGGGCGTCACGGTGAGCGCCACGCTCGCTGTCTGGCTCACCGAGCCGGAGGTGCCGGTGAGCGTGACGGTGCTGCTGCCGGCAGCGGACGCCGTCGCCGCGGTCAGCGTTACGGTCTGGGCTGTGCCGGGCGTCAGGGTTAATGTTGCCGGGTTGGCGGTCACGCCTGTGGGCAGCCCTGTGATCGCTACCACGACAGCGCTGTTGAAGCTGCCGGTCGCTGCCGCAAGCACGCTGAGTTGGGCCGTGCTGCCGGCCTGCACGCTCACCGTTGCCGGTGAGACGGATAGGGTGAAGCTCCCTGGAAGTGCGCCGCCGTTACACCCTGCGAGCGAGAGAACAAGCGTAAGGAGACAGAACAGACCCAAAACTCTGAAAGGACGCACGTGGGATCTTCTTCCTGGGACCGAATAGTGTGGCTACATCTATGACGTATCTGAGCCGGGTGGCAGATGCAACGGGACGTGAAGGATTGCATTTGCCATTCCGGTCGGGGGGAAAGGCGTACCGGACGCGGCTGTGGGATGAATCGTAAACGCCAGCGGAACAGAGGCCGGAGGGCTCTACACTGGAGAGGTCATGTCTGAACACGAAGCCAAGCCGCTGCCCGAGATCAATCTGTCCCTGCCGCCCGCGCCCAACATGGTGCGCGTGACCTTTCAACCGGAAAACAAGACGGTCGAGTTCCCCTTCGGTTCCCTGCCCTACGACGGCCATGGCGAGCCCATGAGCTTCCTCGATGTCGCCGAAAACTACGGTATCTTTCTGGACCACGCATGCGGCGGGGTCTGCGCCTGCACCACGTGCCACCTTTTCGTACTGGAAGGCACGAAGAACCTGACCGAAGCCGAAGAAAAGGAGCTCGATCGGATGGACCTAGCGCCGGGGCTGCAGCTGAACTCCCGACTCGGCTGTCAGGCAGTGATCCAGGCGCCGGGAACGTATGTGGTCGAGATCCCTGGCTGGAACAAGAACTACGTGCAGGAAGGTAAGCCCGTAGCGAAGTAGTGGCTGGTGGCTGGTGGCTGGTGG
>CAXTRU010000358.1:0-3742 GCA_964246665.1 uncultured Acidobacteriaceae bacterium | reverse complement strand
GCAAAGCAGTGCAACTACGACGCGAGCGCGAAAGCTGGTTCGCCTTCGTTTCATGGCCGCCATCTTCTCACGATCACGGTTCGAATCAAGCACCAAACGAAAGCGAGCCAACAACCCAGCCGAACACCGCTGACTTGCTGACTCGCGATTCACTTCGCCTCAGATTTTGCCTTACTCCCCGTAGTACTCCAACCCCAAATGAGTAATCAAATCCTCACCCATAATGTGCCGTAAGGTATTCTTCAGCTTCATCGACTGAATAAACAGATCATGCTCCGGATACACCCCCGGCGCCGAATCCGGATCCTTGAAGTAAAAGCTCAACCACTCCTGAATGCCCAACCCACGCAGTGCCGGCGTACGCGCCGCTAGATCCATAAAAAGGCACAAATCCAGCGCCAGCGGAGCCGCCAGGATCGAGTCACGGCAAAGGAAGTCCACCTTGATTTGCATCGGATAGCCCAGCCACCCGAAGATATCGATGTTATCCCAACCTTCCTTGTTATCCCCGCGCGGTGGGTAGTAGTTAATCCGCACCTTGTGATATAGGTCGCCGTACAGCTCAGGGTTCTTTTCCGGCTGGAAGATATGCTCCAGCACGCCCAGCTTCGAGACTTCCTTGGTCTTGAAGTTATCCGGGTCGTCCAATACTTCGCCATCCCGGTTACCTAGAATGTTGGTGGAATACCAGCCTGCAACGCCCAACTGCCGCGTCTTGAACGCCGGCGCCAGCACGGTCTTGATGAAGGTCTGCCCGGTTTTGAAGTCCTTGCCGCAGATTGGCGCATTCATCTTCTTCGACAGCTCTTGCAGCGCCGGGATGTCCACGGTCAGGTTCGGTGCGCCGTTCGCAAAGGGGATGCCCTCTTTCAGGCAAGCCCACGCGTACAGCATCGACGGCGAGATATCTGGGTCGTCTTCCACCAGACCCTTTTCAAACGCCTCCAGCGTTTGGTGCACCGGCTTTGGCTCGAGATAGATCTCGGTCGACCCGCACCAGATCATCACCTGCCGGTCGGTCTTGGTCTTGAACTCGGCAATGTCATTGCGAATCTGGTTGGCCAGGTCGCACTTATTCTTGCCCTGCTTCTTGTTCTTCGCCGTCAGCCGCTTCACATAGCGCTCTTCGAACGCGGCCGGCAGGGGCTCAATTGACTCGAGAAAGGGCCGCATGCTGTCCAGCTGATCGCGGTCCAGCACCTGCGCGGTCTTCGCGGCGTCGTACAGATTGCCGCCGAAGATGTCCCAGCCCGTGAAGACCAGGTCGTCCAGCGGCGCGATCGGCGCAAAGTCTTTGATCAGCGGCGTACGGTCGTCGGTACGCTTGCCCAGGCGAATGGTGCCCATCTGCGACATCGATCCGATCGGCTTCGCAAAGCCGCGGCGCACCGCTTCCACGCCGGCAATCAGGGTCGTCGCAACGGCACCCATGCCGGGGATCATGATGCCAAGTTTTCCAGTGTGAGGTGTAATGCTCGCCGCAGACGGCTGCTGCGCGGCGTCGGGTGTCGACATCGGTTGTTTTCTTACCCTTCTATAGAGACGAACTTTCCGTATACGCGGACAGGTTAGTATCGCGCACCCGAATCCCGCGGTGCAAACCGCCGAAACCTCTGACGCAAAGAGCGCAAAGTAAAGTTCGCGAAGGTACGCCACGGAAGCCGTCGCGCACCTTCGCGTAGTCATGGCGCTCTTCGCGTCAGAAGTTGTCTTTTAGGCCGTCTCTGCTCCCGTCCGGTTCTTCCAGTGTGTCCACACAAACCACACGATCCCCACCACAAGCACGACTTCCACGCCCACTTGAAACCGGTGAAACACCGCCTTGAAGTGCGGATCGCTATCCCATCGGTCTCCCAGCTTCATTCCGATATACGCCAGCGCAAAGCACCACGGCCAAGAGCCGATAAAGGTGTAAAGGTGAAAGCGCACCTGGTTCATCCGCGCGATTCCCGCCGGAAACGCGATAAACGTGCGAATGATTGGCAGCATCCTGCCCAGCAGCACCGCCACGGCGCCGAACTTGTGAAAAAACCGATCCGCCAAATCCAGATCGCTCTTCTTTAACAAAATGTAGCGCCCGTACCGCTCCACCATGGGCCGGCCGCCCTTGGCCCCCAGCCAATACGCCGGGATTGACCCCAGGTTCGACGCAAGCGAAGCCACCGTTGCCAGAATCGCAAGGTGCACAAAGCTGTGCGCCAGCTTGTACCCCGCAAACGGCATGATGACCTCCGACGGGATCGGAATACACGCCGACTGCAAGGCCATCAGGAGAAAGACAATCGAGTACGCTGCGCCCGCGGACAGGCCCAGCAACGCAGCGCTGAGTTTTGTGAACATTCCTGCCCAGTATAGCCAACCGAATTAGCGCAGCTTACACCAGCACCCCGTCGAACCACCGCGCCGCCTGCTCCGCCGGCACCCGCACAGCCACAAAGAACTGCCCGAACGCCGCGTATACCGCACTCACCTTGTCAAAACGCATCTCGTAGATTAGCTTCTTGAAGATTACCGGGTCCTCGGCAAAGAGATCGACGCCCCACTCCCAATCATCCAGCCCGATCGACCCCGTAATAATTTGCCGCACCGAGTCCGCATAGCGTCGCCCAATCAGGCCATGCTCGTGCATCATGGCGCGGCGATCAGCCATCGGCTCCGTATACCAGTTCACGCCCTCGCCACGCTTGCGATCCATGGGATAGAAGCACAGGTACTTTGCCGGCGGGATGGCCGGAAACAGTCGGCTCGCCAGCGACTTAAACGTCCGGGCCGTCCCCTCCGCCACACCCGCATTCCACTCCGCCGTCCCCGGCTGCAGCCCACGCTCTGCCAGCCCGGCATAAATCTTCTCGGAAGACTCATATAAGCCCAGCTCTACCACCGACAGGTACGAGTGCGTCAGCTCCAGGAAGGAGTACATCCCACTCTGCGCCAACTCCAGCTCCGCGCGGTTCAGGTCCTCCAGCGAATCGCGAAAGTGCAGCAGCGTCAGATCTCCCTTGTGTCCGATCTGCGAAAACAGCGCCGACTGATTGGGATGCCCCTCCACGCCACCCACGCCCGCCTCCCACCGCTGCAACAACTCGGTGAACTCCGCAGCCAGACCATCCCGCTTCTCAGCCGGCAACTGCTTCCAGGCAGGCCAGTCAAAACGGAACATCTGGTGCAACACACTGGATCCCTCAAGCGTGAGAGGAACCGGGGGCAACTCGGGCAAGGCAACACTTTCCATACAAAACCATTATCGACGATGCACGGGAAGCACCTTCACCACACCAACTCTAAGCAGCCACACACCCCAAAAACCACCGCCAACCCCGTGGCGTACCTTCGCGTCCGTCGCGCCCTTCGCGTTGGCCGTTGCTTTTTCTTTTGCTCTACTTCTGCGTCTTACTCGTACCCTCTTGGTGTCCTGCCCGCAGGAGATCTGCTCTCGCATACGCCTGCCAGCAGTTTTCAACTAAAAAGGAAGCAGCATGTCGATCAAAAAGGCCGTGACCTCCACCGCAGCCTCCCCCGCCAAAGCCCGCCGGATCGCCGCTTCCGAGCCCGTCGCTCCCAAAAAGCGAGCCACCAAGAAAGCCCCGAAATCCAAAGGCACCGCCAAACCCCTCGCCCCTGAACGCATCGCCGCCATCCTCGATGCCCTCAAGAAGGCCTACCCCGACGCCGTCTGCGCCCTCAACCACACGGACGCCTGGCAGCTCACGATCGCCACCATTCTTTCCGCCCAGTCCACCGA
>CAXTRU010000357.1:0-3753 GCA_964246665.1 uncultured Acidobacteriaceae bacterium | reverse complement strand
TTGTACGTCAGTGCGCTGTTCTCACCACGTCTGCCGGCCACAGCCTTTGACCTTTCGCTTGCCGCGGGGCTCGCCGCTTGGGATGCTGTGCGCGAAGTGACCGGCGTCACAGCCGACATTCGCTGGCCCAATGACCTGGTGACTCGCGATGCCCGCGGCAGCCGAAAGTTCGGTGGCGTGTTGGTCGAAGCCGCCGTCACCACACCTGCGGGCCAGGCAGAAGCGATGCTGCGCTATGCCGTGATCGGCATCGGCATCAACGTGGCCCATCGCGACTTCCCTCCCGAGTTGCGCGACCTCGCGACCTCGCTCTTTCTTGAAGGGTGGCAGGTGCCTGACCGGCAGCCACTCTTGATTGCGCTACTCGATCACCTTTGCCTGAACGTACAGAAACTCGAAGACGCCTACGCCGGCCGGCAGCGGGGGCCCGCCGTGCTGTCGCGCTTGCAGAAGGCCTCCACATGGCTGCACGGCAAACGTGTCGAGGTCCCGGAAGAAGGCGGCTATACTGGCGTCACGGCGGGGTTGGATGCACGTGGATTCTTGCTGGTCGACAGCGACGATGGAGTGCGCCGCACCGTGCGCACCGGCGGTGTGCGTCAGTTGTAGCGACCGCCAACTTTTGCGATCGGATTAGGCAAGATGCTGTTAGCGCTGGACGTTGGCAATTCGAACACAGTGATGGGTCTGTTCACTCGCAGCGAAGGCGGCGGGTCGGAAGTGATCGCCGACTGGCGCATTACCACACCCTACCGGCAGACTGCCGACGAAGTCAGCGTTCTGCTGGGCACGCTGTTTGCGATGCGCGGCCTCAAGACGACGGACGTAACCGGTGTGGCGATTTCGTCCGTCGTGCCGCCGCTCGATCCGACGTTGCGCCGCATTTGCGAGACCACCTTCAACGTGCGTCCGCTGTTTGTAGAGCCAGGCGTGAAAACCGGCGTGCCTGTGCTGACGGACAACCCGAACGAGGCCGGCGCCGACCGCATTGTCAACTGCGTCGCTGCGTTCGAACTCCTCGGCGGACCGTCCATCGTGGTGGACCTGGGCACGGCTACGACCTTTGACGTGGTGTCTCGTCGCGGCGAGTTTCTGGGCGGCGCCATTGCACCGGGGCTTGGCATCTCTGCCGAAGCGCTGTTCGCGCGTGCAGCACGACTTACCCGTGTAGAGATCAAGAAGCCACCCAAGATTATCGGCACCAACACCACCGACAACATCCAGATTGGGCTCTACTACGGCTATATCGGGCTGGTGGACGGCATCCTGGAACGCATGATCCAGGAGCTCGGGCCGGAAACCAAAACTGTGGCCACAGGTGGGCTCGCGAAACTTATTGCACCGGATTGCAAATTCGTACAACGCGTAGAGCCGATGCTGACGTTGAACGGCCTGCGGCTGATCTGGGAAAGAAATCAGGATCGCGCGCGCGGCGTGCATCGCAAATAAGCGATGCTGGCGTTATCGCGCGACTGCGGTAAGCGCGCCATCATGGGTATGAACTACTTCGAATACTTCAGCGAGATCGAAGAGCGTTTCACCGCTCGCAGAGGCTCAATTTTGCTGCTGTCGACGCTGGACTGGGCCCTGATCGAAACGTGGCGTGAGGCCGGGGTTCCGCTCGCCGCTGTGTTACGCGGCATCGATACGGCGTTCGACAAACACGACGCGCGTAAGGCACGTGCCAAGGGTCGGCTGGCCAAAGTGAACGGCCTGGCATGGTGCGCCCAGGCCGTGATGGACGCTGCAACGGAGATGGCCGAAGCCTCGGTTGGGGGCCGTGCGGTAGCGGACGAGACGCCGCGTGAAAGCGGCTTTGAGAGTGATCGTGTGAGCCGTTTCTTAATCGCGAATGCGGCGGCGTTAGAAGGTATCGCCGATATCGCCGAGCAGCGCTCCGCGCTGTGGCTGCAGACGTCTGCTGAAGTGGCACAACGTTTGCGCGAGCTCGCGGCCGAAGTGCGCACCGGCAAACATCCCGCGCTGGACGAGCTCGATCGCACGCTGACGGTATTGGAAGAGCGCATGCAAGCGTCCCTGCTGGCGAGTCTTCCCGAAGCCGAGTTGCTCGCCGCGCGTGAGGTCGCCGAGCGGGAGCTCGCGCCGTACCGGGCCAAAATGGGTGCGGTGCAACTGCGGCAGGTGCGCGACCAGTTTGTGCACAAACGGCTCTTTGAGGCCCGGCACTTGCCGCGGCTTAGCCTTTTCTACATGCCGCTCGACGAGGCGGGTGAGGACGCGCGGCCGGGTCAGGACACAACCCATGACGAACGATAACGTGAACGCAAGGCCGGAGCCGTTGCGCGTCGAGAAGGCCGTGTACGGCGGCGATGGCCTGGCCCGCACCTCTGCCGGGCAAGTCAGATTCGTGCCCTTCACTTTGCCCGGCGAACTAGTCGCCAAGACCGAGATTTCGGCTGCATTCTCCGGATCGCTGCAGATCCTTGAGCCTTCGACCGAACGAGTCGCCCCGCGTTGCATCCACTTCGGAGTCTGTGGCGGATGCCAATACCAGATGGCGAGCTATGACGAACAGCTGGGCATCAAGTCGGCCATTCTCATGGAAAGCCTTGCCCGGGCCTCGGCAGCTGTAGTGCCGAAGCCGCAGGTGTGGGGTTCGCCCCAGCCCTATGGCTACCGCAATCGCATTCGCCTGCGGGTTCGCGCGGCGGCAACTGTCGTGCAGCTTGGGTACAGCTTGCGGGGCAGCAACGGCTTTCTCCCGGTGACCATGTGCCCCATCGCGGCCCCTGTCCTGTGGCGCTGCGCCGAGGCCCTAATGCAGGCGGCCGCAGCGGACCGGGACGCGGCCGAGTGGATGCATGCCACCGCTGAAGTTGAAATCCTGTGCGACGCCGAGGAGAGCAAGGTGCAAGTCCACCTGCTTTGCCCGGGGCCGGTGCCGCCGCGCAAGGGCAGCCTGGAGCGAACGGCGCAGCGAGTGGCGGCTACGGGCGTACCGGTCGTCTCCATGGGCGCTTCCCGGCTGCATGCAGCCTCTGGCCGCGCGCTGGAGTCGCTTGCCGCCTGGGGGCCTGACGGCGTGGCGTACCGCGTTGGGGAGCATAGCTTCTGGCTCAAGCGCGGCAGCTTCTTCCAGGTGAACAGGTTTCTGGTGCCGCGGATGGTGCAGCTTGTGTGCGGCCAACGCGGCGGCGCGCTTGCCTGGGACCTGTTTGCCGGGGTCGGTCTGTTTGCGCGCACGTTGGCGCAGCGGTTTGCGCAGGTAACCGCCGTGGAGGCGAGCCCGGTGGCCATGGAAGAGCTGCGCCGCGGTCTGCGTCGCCCCGGAGACCTCGCGGTGGGGGAGACGACACTGGCCTTTCTGCGCAAGGCCGTGCTGCAGCGCGAGCGGCCGGACCTGATTGTGCTGGACCCGCCGCGTGCCGGCGCAGGCGAGGAGGCCTGTGCCCTGCTGCTGCGCCTTGCCCCGGCAGAGATGGTCTACGTTTCGTGTGATCCGACAACGTTGGCGCGTGACCTCGCGGTGCTGGCGGCGGGCTACGATGTCGCAGAACTGCACATGGTGGACCTGTTTCCGCAGACGTACCACCTCGAAACGGTGATGGTGCTTCGGCGGCGAGCTATGGCAGGCTAGGAACAGCCTGGCAGGAGAAGAACAAAACCGACCTTCACTGCTTCACAGCTCGCTGCGATATCGATCAGCTTGTCTAGCTCGAAGGTCACTCGCTCATCGCCGCGGCCATTGCGCATGAAAACAGCTATAGGGTTGGCTGCGGGTCCGGAAGGTTG
>CAXTRU010000356.1:0-3754 GCA_964246665.1 uncultured Acidobacteriaceae bacterium | reverse complement strand
GTGGAGAGATCTGCAGGTTAGCAACGCCGGTCGCTGCGCACCTGAGATAGAACCGCAAGGCAGTATCCTTGATGCAGTGATGCGCCCCCTTCGCCTGCTGCCGTTGTTGCTCCTCTTCACCGGCTGCGGCTACCACCAGGTCGGCGCCGCAACGCACGTCCCCAACGGCGTCCACACGCTGGCGGTGCCCATCTTCGCCACGCGTGTCCAGGCCTTCCGCACCGAGGTCACACGCTACCGCATTCTCACCGCACTCCCCGGCACTGCCGACAACGACATCAACAGCGCCGACGCCACACTCAAGGGCACGATTCTGACCGAAGCCGTCACGCCGCTCACCTACGACGCCTCCAGCGGCCAGACTTCCAGCTATCTCATCACCGTCACGGCCAGCGTCACACTCACCGCCCACGACGGCCGCGTTCTTTACCGCAACGAGGCCTTTCCCTGGCGCGAACAGTTCCAGTCCACCCAGGACCTTTCCGGCTTCGTGCAGGAAGACCCCGCAGCCGTCCGCCGCATCGCCCACGACTTCGCCCAAGCCCTTGTCAGCGACATGCAGGAGTCCTTCCGATAATGCATAGCGTGTCTTGCCTCCGTTCTCTTGCATGCCTTTTCCAAATAGCATCGGCGCCTGCCGTTGCTGTTGCTCCTACATTGCCTCTCGCCTCGGCCTTTCCTGTGGCCTCCCCTGCTGCCCTTGCCCTTCTTTTTGGCTCTACTGTCGCCTTTCTCTTTGTCATTCCCCGCACGGGGAACCTGCTGTTTTAGAGCCCGCCGATGCCGCCAACCACGCCCCAACCCGACCTTACTGCAGGCCTGCGTAGCTTCGCCGCCCTAAACCGCTTCCTCGCCGAAGTTCGCAACGATGCCGTGCGCAAGCCGGGCTACGTCCTGCTCGGCGACGAGGCCTTCCTGCAGCAAGGAGCTCGCGCCGGCGTCCTCCAAGCCCTCGTTCCTCCAAATCTTCGCGACTTCTGCCTTCACGACCTCGACCTTGCGCAGACATCCATCTTCGAAGCGCTCGACCTCGCTCAAACGCCGTCCCTGATGGCGCCCTTTCAGGTCGTGTTCCTGCGCAACCTGAAAACGCTTTACGGCCGCGGGCAGAAGAAGGAAGAGTTTGCTGCACTCGACGCCTACTTCCGCAGCCCCAACCCGCAGGCGTTGCTCCTCTTCATCGCCGACCACATCCAGCTGCCTGCCGACCTCCGCCGCATGGACTTCACCGACAAAGACCGCGTTGAAAAGATACGGGAAACGCTTGGCGATCATTGCGGCGTGATTGAACTGCAACGCATCGCCGACGACGACGCGGTGCAATGGGCCGAACGCCGCGCCGGGCAAAGCGGCCTCACGCTGACCGAAGACGCCGCCCGCCAGCTCGTCGAGGCTGTCGCCTCCGACATGCTCTCGCTCGCCAGCGAGCTTGAAAAGCTCACCCTCGAAGCCGGCGCTCGCAACGCCTCCACCATCACGCTGCAGGACGTTGAGCTCATGGTCCCCGCCGCCAAACAGCGCAGCCTTCATGAGCTCACCGACTCTATTAGCCGCAAGAACGCCCCCGAAGCCCTTGCGCTGCTCACAGGCTTGCTGAACGCCTCCGACGGCGATGATGCCGCCATTGGCCACGTCTTCTCTCTCGCCAAAACCTTTCGACAACTGCTCGTGCTCAATGAGAAGCAAGTGAGAGACCAGCGCTCAATTTGGCAGGTGCTTTGGCCCGGCTTCCGCCCCGCGCCGTTCGCTGCGGACGCCCTCATCGCGCAAGCCCGCCGCTACCGCAACCGCACCGAGCTCACGGAGGCTATCCGTGCCATTGCGCGCGCGGACGCCGACCTCCGTTCCAACCCTCCGGACAAACGCCTCGTGCTGGAGCGCCTGGTGCTTCGCCTGGTGCACGGCCCCAAACACGCCGAAGCCGCCGTCACCCTGCCCTAAGGCTGCGGATCGGAGGGTTGCAGGATGCGCCGCGAGCCAAGCACCGGTGCACGGCTTGGGTCGGCAGGCACAGTGCTTGGGTCTTGGCTGAGCCGCTTGTCCGGTGGAGGGTAGACCACACCGGTCGGGCGAACCAGCAACGCCTTCCCTGGAACACTGACGTCGATGCGATGCTCACCGGGCGTACTGTTCGCCGGCCTCGGGAAGAACAGGACGTAGCGGTTCCGCACCAGCGAGGTGATGTGCTGCAGCGAGTGACCGACACCCTGCTGACCGATGCCAAGAACCGCGCCCCCGGTTCCGGCGCAGAGCAAACCGAATGGCTCCTCGAATCGGAGGTCAAGCGGCACCGGCGTCTTCTCTCCCGGCCGTGGTGCCGGCCGTGGTGGCCGGATGCCGAAGATCGCCACACTGAGCGCACCGGCATACTCCCGCATGCGCTCCCAAGTCTCCGAACTGCCGTGGTCGATGCCGTCGGTAAGCACGATGAGGATGCGGCGGCCCGGCTGCGTTCCAAGCTCATGCGCCACGGCCGCAACCGCATCCCAAAGATGGCGCGAGCTTCCGCAGTTCTCCGCCGACGCCGCCCGGCGATGAAGCCCAGGGTTGTTCAGCACGACGTTCAAAGCGTCTTGCGAGCGAGCCAGAGCGGCACTGCCCACGACTGGCGATGACCGAAACAGGCCGCAGTCCAAGGCATAGATCGCAAGGCGGTCGCTGCCGTTCAATGAGGTCGCGGTCCAAGCAGAGATCGATCTCTGCAAGTCCTCCAGCACGGCCGGCGCAACCGCAGTCCCCGCATCGACGAGTAGAGCGACCGACAGCGGGTCGTTGCCTTCGACCCGCATGGCCGAGGGATGAAACGGCGGCCCTGCATCCAGGCGCACGCTAAAGCCATTTGCCTGCAAGCCCGGCACATCGGCAAAGGCTCGGGTGAGCACCATCGTTGGCACTTCAACGAGGTCCTCATACACGTGCAGCGTGTAGGGGGGCGCAGCTGCCGTGGGCGTGGTGCCGCTTCCCTGTGCAGAGCTGTCGACAGCAGTTCCAAGGGCGAAGACAAATGTAAGCACACAGCGAACGACGACCGGAACATCCAGCAGACTTACGAAGTTCATCACTGCGCTCAGGGTTTTACCACCGTGCTCCGGTGCGATCCAGGTACGGGGTCATGGCTGGTGTCCTTGCGCACCGTTTGGGGGTCACTTGCTACTGCCTTGTCTTCGACCGGCATGGTGACGCCGCTTGTCCGCACCACGGCGGACACATCCGTCGTGGTCACCTCGATCATATGCATGCCCGCGGTCCCGTTCTGCGGGCGTGGGAACTCCAGGATGTATCGGCCGCGCAACAGGGTCACCACGCGTTCGACGCTAACGCCCACATCCGCAGACACGCTGCCAATCAGCAGGCCGCCTGTCCCGCCACACAGGGCGCCGAACCCATCCTGCATGGAAGCTTCCTGTAACAAAACGCCCGGCTGGGAGGAGCCTGCCACCGGCCGCGGAGGCAGTGCCGGCCGGATGCCGAAGATCGCCAGACTTAGGCCAGTCGCATACTGCCGCACACCGTCCGCACTGTTTTTGCTCCCATGATCTTCGCCGTCCGAAAGCACCAGCAAAGCCCGGCGGCCCGGCAACCGCGCCATCTGCATGCTGACTGAAGCAACGGCGTCCCAAAGCTGCAGCGGGGAGCGGCAACGCTGCCCTGCCACACTGCCCACGTGGAGCGTCGGCGAAGCGAGCGCCTCCGCGACGCCGCGCTGCAACGTCGGGATCGAGGCTGGAGCGTCCTGCACGGTGCGCACCATCAT
>CAXTRU010000355.1:0-3756 GCA_964246665.1 uncultured Acidobacteriaceae bacterium | reverse complement strand
GGCCCGGGCGCGAACGCAGGGCCGGGCGAGCGCTGAGGCAAACATGAAGCAACGGGCGTTCAGCAAAGGAAGGCAGCGCCAACGGCGTGTCCGGGCTGGGTGGCTGGGACCGGCGGTGGTTTTGGCATCGTTGGCGGGCTTGTGCCTCGGCTCGGGATCCGTATCGGCGCAGGCCGTTTCGTCGCCACCGCCGGGAGCACTGCCCTCCCCCGCGGCCTCGGCCCCGGAAGCGCAGACCGCGCCTGCCGTGACGGCAACTGCAGCGCAGGGTGGAGTAATCCGCGGAACCGTGGCGGCCGGCACCGCAGGCAAGCCGGGCGGTGTGCCGCTGCCGGGTGTCGCGGTAACGGCGACCAACACCCTGACCGGGCGCAAATACGCCACCGCCACGGACGTGGACGGCGCCTACACGATGAAGATCCCGCGCAACGGCCGCTACGTGGTGCGCGTGGAGATCGCCGGGTTTGCGCCGGCAACGGCCGAGGTCTTGCTCACGGCGGAAACAGCGGGGGCGCCCAAGGTCTCCGACTTCGGGTTGCAGTTGGCGAGCCGCATGGAAGCCGCAGCGGCGCGACAGGATGCCGCGGCGGCGGCAACGGGCGGTGGTCTGGCTGCGGGCGGGACGGCGAGCCTGCTGCGCAATCTGCAGGGCCTGAACCTGAACGCCACCGGCAACGGTGCCGAAGACGCCAGCGCAGCCGGCGCAGGCAACAGCGGAGCGGCACTGCCCACGCTCGGGAACCTGGGTGATGCCGGGGGCAACAACGCGGCGGACACCGTGGCCGTGAGCGGCGCCAGCGGGCAAACCAACGGGCTGGCCAACTTCAGCGAGGATGAGCTGCGCCAGCGCATCCAGGAAGGCGTGCAGCGCGCGCAGGCCAGCGGACAACTACCGCCCGGCGTTGACCCAACAAACGCCATCGCGGGCATCCTGGGTGGATTGATGGGCGGGCCCGGCGGCGGCGGTGGCCGGGGCGGACGCGGGAGTGGTGGTGGCGGGTTTGGCCGTGGCTCAGGGGCGTTTCGGAACTTCAACCCGACGCAGCTGCATGGTGGTTTCAATTTTGAGGGCGAGTATGCCGCGTTGGACTCGGCGCCGTGGTCGCCCACACTGACGCCGCAGCTCAAACCTTCCTATGCCAAGGACGCCTTTGGCGGCACGCTGGCAGGGTCGCCCTATATTCCGGGGCTGATCAAGCCGAGCACGAAGCAGTTCGGCTTCCTCAACTTCAACGTCACACGCAACACCACGCCGGAGGTCCTAACCTCCACCGTGCCGACGGACGCGGAGCGGGCCGGGGACTTCAGCGCGCTTGTACAGACGCTCAACGGGGCCAGCACCGGAACGCAAATCTTCGACCCAACCACCGGCACGCCCTTTGCCTACAACGGGCAGCCCAATGTGATCGATCCATCGCGCATCTCCCCGCAGGCGCTGTCTGTGCTGAACAACTTCTACCCGCATGCCAACGTGGCGGGCACGGGCACGCAACGCTTCAACTACCAGACGGTCACAACCGTGGGGCAGAACTCGGCCAATCTGTCGTCGCGCTTCATCCGCAACCTAGGGGCCAACAGCAGTGGACCGTTCTTCGGCGGTGGGCGCGGTGGCGGCGGCGGTGGTGGTGGAAGGACGCCGCCGCCGGGGCTGCGGCAGAGCTTGAACTTCAACTTCAGCTATTCGCACTCAGCGCAAGATGTGCGCAACATCATCCTGCCGCTCTCGGGCGCGTCGCTAACGGATGGCTACAACCTGGGCGTTGGCTATGTGATTGGCAAGGGGCGACTGAATAACAACAGCTCGTTGACATGGAATCGCAGCCACTCGCTCACGCGCAACTACTTCACCGACACGACAGACGACCCGGCGACGGCGGCCGGTATCGGCCTGCCCAGCATGGCGGCGATCCCCTTCCGGCCCAACTTCTACAACGGCTTGCCGTCGCTGCAGATTGAGAACTTTCTCTCGGTCACCAACACCGATCCACAGGACAACATTGGGCAGACGATCAGCTTCAGCGATGGGCTCAGCTACCGGCACAAGAAGCACAACCTGCGCTTCGGCGTGGATGTACGGCGCGTGCACCAGGATTTTCTGGGCGGCGGCAATCCGTTGGGGCAATTTACGTTTACCGGCCTGAATACAGAGAGCGCGGCGGACAAGTGCAGCTTCGGCGGCGTGGGCTGCCCGCCAAACACGACCACTGGCAACCAAACAACAGGCCAGCCGAGCACCGGGGCGGCCTTTGCCGACTTCCTCCTAGGGCTGCCGCAGCAGACACAGATTCAAGCTGGCCTGTCAAAAATCTATCTGCGCGAGAACGTCGTGGATTGGTACGCCAATGACGACTACCGCGTGAGTGACGCCCTAACGCTGAACGGTGGTTTGCGCTACGAGTACTTTGGGCCGTTTAGCGAAAAGAACAACCGCCTGATTAACCTGACAGGCGTTGCGCCGGGAACCACCAGCGTGGGTTGCGTGACGCCGGGCGGATTGACCACGCAGACCATTGCAGGCACGCTCACTTGCGCCGCGGGGCCGAACGCGTCGTTGTTGCAGCCGGACAAAGCGATGTACTCCCCGCGCTTCGGCTTCGCGTACCGGCCGCACTGGGTGAAGGACACCGTGGTGCGTGGCGGCTACGGGATCAACTTCAACACCGGCCAATTTGCTACGTTTGCGCGCAATCTTTCCTACCAGGCGCCGTTTGCGGCAACGCAGAACAATGTGTTGACCTCGCTGACAAACACGACAAACTGTAACCCGCTGCTACCGGGGCAGAGCTCGAACTTCACCTTGGGCAACGGCTTCGGCTGCTCGGGCAAGTTGTTTGAGAACACCTACGCGGTGGACCCAAACTACCGTTTGGGGTTGGTGCAGGTGTACAACGTCGACGTGCAGCGCAGCTTGCCGTTGGGCATCGTGTTGAACCTGGGCTACAACGGGTCGCACGGCGCAAACCTCAATGTGGTGAACGCACCCAACCATACGCCCAAGGGCGTTACGACGCCGAATGCGGTGGCATTTACCTATCAGCAGTCCATCGCGGAGTCGACGTTCAACGCGCTCACAGTCAATGCACAGAAGCGGCTGCAAAAGGGCGTGCAACTAGGCGCGAAGTACCAATATGCGCATTCGATCGATGATGCCTCCAGCATCGGTGGAACAACGGAGACGTCGTCGGTGCAGGACCCGAACAATCTGCATGCGGAACGCTCGAACTCCAGCTTCGATGTGCGGCACTCGCTGAGCGGAACGTGGCTCTATGAGCTGCCGGTGGGGCCGAACCGCGCCTTCTTGAACAAGAGTGGCACAGCCTCGAAGTTGCTGGATGGCTTTTCGCTTTCAGGGGCGTTCACCATTACATCGGGGCAATACTTCACGCCAAGCTACCAGGCAACGACGGCAGAGACCGAAGCAGGTGGAACGTATACGCTGCGTCCGGACCGCGTGTTTACGCAACCGATCCATGGGCTCGGTGGAGTGAACAACTTCTTCAACGCGGCGTCCTTCATCCAACCGCAGGGCACGTCTTACGGCACGGCATCGCGCTACTCGATCGAGGGGCCGGGGCAGTTGCTGATCAACGCTTCGCTGTCGCGCACGGTGCCGTTGGGCGAGACGCGGTCGTTTGAGGCGCGCGCGACGGCGAGCAATGTCTTCAACACGGTGCAATACAACGGCATCGATACGCAGCTGGATTCGGCAACATTTGGGCAGGTGACCGGTGCGGCCCATATGCGGCAGATCACGTT
>CAXTRU010000354.1:0-3757 GCA_964246665.1 uncultured Acidobacteriaceae bacterium | reverse complement strand
CTCGTGGGCCAGAGCGATCCGGTGCAGGAAGTGATGCCGTCCGAGCGTGTATCGGACCCGGCATGCGTAGAAAGAACACTGCAGCCCTTGAGAAGATCTGGTCGCCGCCGATGAGGGTAAAGAGCCCAGGCAACATGATTATGGATCGCAGCACCGTTCTGCGGTTACTGAGCACAGGAAGCATCAAGTACAACGCCTTGAAAGACATCGCGGAGTCCCAATCCGTTTTCGACGGACCGGTAATTCTTCTGGGGCATGAAGAGCTTACGGAAGCACTCGGCCCAGACGCGGGGAGCCAAACTTTGAAGTTACACGGACGTCTGACAACGGAATCCGGAGCGCGTTGATGCTGATCGCGCGACGAGCCACCTACATAGCAGCACCATGGTCTAGGATCATGTCGCCCAAGTGCGAACTCGTCAGGTCAGGTCACCGAATTGAAGCCAAGTGTCTTCGGACGTCTGCTCGACGCGATTCGTACTGGTTGATATCGCCCTGAGAAGGACCTTTGCGCCGTCTGGCTGGTCAAATTCTCATAACGGCGTTTCGGAGGACTAATCGTGATTGCTCCCTATATGGTAGAGGGGTTAGCGAACTACAGATGAAGATGAGGACACCAAGAAGTCTGATTGCAATGATCCTGCTGATGTCCGCTGCGAGATGCGGGGCAGCGACGCCCGTCTACGGCTACAGGGTGGTTGGGACGTACCCACATTCGACGGACAGCTACACCGAAGGCTTTTTGTATCTGAACGGGCTTTTTTACGAAGGCACGGGCTTGAAAGGTCATTCTCAGGTTCTCGTCTATGAACCGAACACAGGCAAACTGAGAGCTTCCGTGAACCTGCCCCCGGAGTTCTTCGGCGAGGGCATCGTCGACTGGGGAGCAAATCTTTACGAGTGGACCTGGCAGACCAACGTCGGCTTCGTCCGAGATCGAACTACGCTGAAGGTATTGCGTCAGTTCACCTACGGCGGCGAAGGCTGGGGGATGACTCGCGACGCCCGCGAGCTTATCACTAGCAACGGATCCAGCACTCTCAGCTTTCGGAGCCCTGTGGATTTCAGAGAAACACGCCATGTCGTCGTTAAGGATGGCGGCAAAGAGATTTCGCAGCTCAACGAGCTTGAATACGTTAAAGGCGAGATCTACGCGAATGTCTGGCATACCGACCGCATTGCACGCATCGCGCCGAAAGATGGCCACGTTCTCGGCTGGATCGACCTCAGTGGGATCATGTCGCCAATGATCAAACTTGACAGTGAGGCCGTGCTGAACGGCATAGCCTACGACGCGCAGCACGACCGGCTCTTCGTAACTGGCAAGCAGTGGCCGTCCATCTTTGAAATCAAGTTGACTACGAAAAGATAGCCGGTTGGACGATCCGCAGGCGAATGCAGCTAACCTCACCGGCATCGGTACCCGGAGTCGCCTTATCGTCAGTAACGGTTCCGAGCCACCGGCCCGGAAATCGCCAAACTCCGACAGCCACCACGATGGGTACTTTGGAAGTGAGGGGTAGGCACCTGGCCCATGCCCATCCCTCGGAATTTTCAGTGTTGTAGGAGTGCAAGGCCAACCGCCAGCAACGCAAGCCCGCAGATTACGTAGGAGATGAGTTGTTGCGGAGCAAGACCGTAAGGACGCGCCGTTTCTTGCTTAAACTCCGGGTCTGTCCAGTCCGTACCCGGAAACAAGGGAGCCAGGACCATAGCAACGAAGTAGCTCGCAGCAGCGATTGCTGCGAGCAGAAACACCCTAAGGCTTAGGTCCCGAAATCCGAACAGCAATACCAAAGCAGTCGAGCCGCCGAACGTCCCCATGAGCATCGTCTGGGCATTGTGGAACCTGGCGGGCGGAGGAACGTGCGACGCTGCGTGAGAACTCCAAAGGTGAGGCGAGAAGGTTGAGGCCCAATGTCTGGGATTGTGCTGCTTACTGCACACGTTCGGCGACGAGGGCGGTGCTGTCGTAGTCGCCAAAGAGCTTGAGATCGACGCCTGCACCCATCAACATAGAGCCTGAGGCGGTCCTTTCACCGCTGTATTTGTCGGGATCGAGCGGACGAAGGCGATAGTTGGCCGTTGGGTCGAGCCCACGAAAGCGCACCGTGGCGTAGGGGGTCAGCAAGCGCTGACTGTGCAGGTAAGCCAGCAGAACCGCCTGTGAGCCATCCTGTGCCACGTATTCCACCTGCGACTCTTCGCCGTCCAAAGGCGAAGCCAGCCGATACAGGTTTCCCTGTTGCACCGTGGTGCGGATTGTTTTGTAGAAGGCGGTGAGCTTTGCCGCGAGATCCATCTCCGCGTCTGAGAACTTGTTGAGATTGGCGCCGATGCCGAGCGCACCCTGCATGGCGACCAGGAAGCGGTACTGTAGCGGGACGAGCCGGCGGTCCATACTGGGCACATCGGTGACCCAGGCCGCCATTGTCTGGGTCGCGTAGGCCTGCGTGTAGCCGTACTGAATGTTTTGCCGATCGAGCGCGTCCGTGTTGTCGCTGGGCCAGGTCTCGTCGGTACGCTGCAGGATGCCGAGGTCGACCCGGCCGCCGCCGCTGGAGCAGGATTCGATCTCGAGCTTGGGGTGCTTGGCCCGCAGGCGATCGAGGATGTCGTAGAGGTTGCGCACGGCCTGCAGGTAGATCGCCTTTTCGGCATCCGGGTTCGGGTGCTGCGGGGAGGAACCCGGCGCCGTGTTCCAGCCGGGCTCCGACCAGTAACGGTTGTAGTCCCATTTGAGAAACGCGATGTCGTTCTCACTCACCAGCTTGTCCAGCCAGCCATACATCCACTCCTTCACGTCCGGGCGGGCAAGGTTCAGCATGAGCTGGTTGCGCTCTTCGGTGTGCTGACGGTCAGGCAATTGCATGGCCCACTCCGGATGCGCGCGATACAGATCGCTATCGGGATTCACCATCTCCGGCTCAACCCAGATACCGAAGTCCATGCCGAGCGCGTGGACGCGATCGATCACAGGCTTAAGGCCATGCGGAAACTTCTTGGGGGTCGGGGTCCAATCCCCCAAGCCGGCGTGGTCATTGTCTCGCTTGCCGAACCAGCCGTCGTCGATGACGAAGCGCTCGACGCCGGCCTTGGCCGCACGCTCTGCGAGCGCGATCTGCGACTCACCGGTGAAGTTCATCTCCGTGGCTTCCCACGAGTTGTAAATGACGGGCCGGGGCTTGGGTTCTGTCGCTTCGCCGCGCTTTGGCAGGATCTGCTGCAGCTCAAAGCGGTTAAGGATGCGAGAGGCTTCGCCGTTCCCTCCATCTGTGTAGCCCGCGTAGAAATGAGGCGTTTCGAGCGACGTGCCGGGCTTCAGGGACCACCGGAAATCAAAGGAGTTGTACCCGGCGGTGATCCGTGGCTGGTGCAGCGCGGTATCTTCCACGGTCATGCGCCAGCTACCGCTCCAGCCAAGGGCGCCGAACCATACCGGGCCGGCCTCTTCTGTGGTTTCTTTCGTCTTGCCGATCGAGAACCACGGGTTGGCGACGTTGGAGGTACTGCCGGCGCGACTTTCCTGCACGGATTTGCCCGCTTCGAGCGGCTCACTGTGCAGTTGAAATTCGCCGGCCCATTCGCCGGTCATCCAGCGGTGGTTGTAGCCCTCGCCAGCCGGCAGGTTAAGCGTCGCCGACGCCGCATCTTCCACGGTGAAGGTGCCTGTGCCCGTGTTCTCAATGCTGGACCAGCGCGCAAGGACGCCCTGGGAGTACAGCTGGTAGAAGAGATGAACGCGTATGGGTTGGGC
>CAXTRU010000353.1:2025-3763 GCA_964246665.1 uncultured Acidobacteriaceae bacterium | reverse complement strand
GTGGTGGCTGGTGGCTGGTGGCTGGTGGCTGGTGGCCGACTTCCCTTTAAGCAGGAGAGGATGCCTCGACGCGGCGGGCCGGTACGATGCGGTGTTGGCCCGGAAAACGGTTCCGTAACCACTTATGGATCTAGGAGCTTCTAGGCACTAGCCACCAGCCACCGAGCACCAAAAGCTACGCCGGATGCGCCATCGCTACGCCGGATGCGCCATCGCCACGCCGAACAGATGCCCGGGGTCGTGAAACCACCGCGGCGAGCCGAAGCCGGCTGCGTCGAGCAGGGCGCGCAGGCTCCGCTCGGTGAACTTGTAGCTGTTTTCGGTATGGATCGTCTCGCCGGGGACGAACTGGATCGTCTTGCCCTCAAGATGCACGGCCTGGTCGCACAGACTCTCCAGGTGCATCTCCATGCGGCTTTCGGCGGCGTTCCAGCGCGCCCGGTGCGCGAAACAGGCAAGGTCGAAGTCGGCGCCGAGATCGCGGTTCAGCCGCGCAAGAATGTTGCGATTGAACTCGGCCGTGATCCCCGCGGCGTCATCGTAGGCCGCGGTAAGGAACTCGACGGACTTGTTGCGGCAGGGCGCGAGATCGACGCCGAGCAGCAGGCTGTCGCCCGTGCGTCGGAGCTGGCGGCGCAGATTCCGCAGGATCCCAGTCGCTTCGGCAAACGAGAAGTTGCCGATCGACGAGCCGATATACAGCCCCAAAACGGCCTGATCGCGCGTCCGCTGGATGGTGTAGCTGTCCGTGATGTAGTTGGCCACCAGGGGCTTGATACTAAGCCCAGGCATCCCGCCGAGCGTCGCTACAGCCTCCTCCAGCGAGGACGGGCTGACGTCGATGGGCTGGTACAGCAGTTCCGGCTGGTGCTGCAGCGCCGCCTGCAGCAGGATGCCGGTCTTGGTTGCCGTTCCGGCGCCGAGTTCGGCGACGGTCAGCGGCGACAATCCCTCGGTGACGATGTCGTCGGCGAACTGCTCGAAGATGCTGCGCTCGGTGCGGGTCAGGTAGTACTCGGGCAGACGGGTGATCTCTTCGAAGAGTTCGGAGCCGCGCTCGTCGTAGAAAAGCCAGGTCGGTAAACTTTTTTGGGCGCCGGGTGCGACCTGGAGCCCACGCAGGGCTTCTCGCGAAACGGCATCACGCAGCGATACAGGAGCTTCAATCATGAGCAGGTCTGGGCCTCAAAGGAACACAGGGAACTTCGCTGAAATGGCAGGTCGCGGGGTGTGATGCCGTCGGCGGACCGATCGCCGCATCCCTGCCTCTGATGTTTTGCTTCTCTTGGAACAGATTATGCGCCATCGCGCGCCAGGCGAATGCCACTGAACTGCCACCGTGTGCCGGGATGGAAGAAGTTTCGGTAGCTGGCCCGGATGTGCGTAGCCGGCGTAACGCAGGAGCCTCCGCGGAGGATCATCTGCGAGCTCATGAACTTGCCGTTGTACTCGCCCAGGGCGCCCGGCAGGGCCCGGTAGCCCGGGTAGCCGGTGTAGGGCGACGAGGTCCACTCCCACACATCGCCGAAGATCTGCTGCGGATGGGCGGCGTCGGCCGGGGTGGAGGCGGCAGGCTGCGGGTGCAGGGTACCGCTTTCCAGGAAGTTGCCCTCGACGGGCACCTGCGCCGCGACAAACTCCCACTCAAACTCAGTGGCGAGGCGGTGCCCACTCCAGCGCGCAAAGGCGTCGGCTTCAAAGAAGCTGACGCTGCACACCGGCGACTCGGAAAGCTCCT
>CAXTRU010000353.1:358-2015 GCA_964246665.1 uncultured Acidobacteriaceae bacterium | reverse complement strand
GTGTAGACACGCCAACCGGAGCGCGTGGCGGGATCCTTGCGCCAGTACAGCGGGGCCTGCCAGCCTTCGCGCTGCACGGTGTCCCAGCCTTCGGACAGCCACAGCTCCGGCCGGCTGTAGCCCTCCTCGTCCATGAAGGCCAGGTACTCGGCGCACGTGGTCAGGCGGGAGGCGATGCGGAACGGCGAAAGGTAGACCGCGTGGCGGGGCGTCTCGTTGTCGAACGCGAAGCTCTCGATGGACGCCGGGTCGGGGGTCACGCCCACCTCCACTACGCCAGGGCGACCCGGGTAGCCGGGCGCGTAACTCAACCAGGACAGCGGCGGCGCGATGAAGCTTGAGCCGCCGGCCTCGCCCTGCAGCGTGTACGGCGGCTGCAGCGGGTTGGTGAACAGGGCGTGCTTGATGTCGGTGGCAGCGAGCTCCAGGTGCTGCTGCTCATGCTGGATGCCGAGCACGATGCGGCGCAGCGCTTCGTCCTCCGGGGTCTGGTCCAGCAGACGGCCGATCGCGGCGTCGACATGCTCACGGTAGGCGAGGATTTGGTCGAGCGGCGGACGCGAGAAGCTGGCACGGAGCTTCTTCTCCGGCATCTCGCCCAGCGCCTTATAGTAGCTGTTGAACAGCCAGCGGAAGTCCGGGTGAAAGGGTTTGTAGGCGGCGACGAACTCGTTCAGGACGAAGGTCTCAAAAAACCAGGAGGTGTGGGCGATGTGCCACTTCAGGGGCGAGGCCTCGGCGCACGACTGCACCATCATGTCTTCCGCGCTGAGCGGGGCGATGAACTGCATCGTCGCGGCGCGCACAGCCCGGTACCGGGCAAGCAGGGAGGCGGTTTGCGGCTGGTGGATGAGCATGGGGTCTCCACAAATCGTGCCGGAGGAAGATTGGCCTCGTAGGGACATGCCAGCCCTGTCGCTCGGCTGCAGGTATGTTTCCGTTATACGCCCGTTTCGGCCGCGGGAGGAACCGGTCCGGGGAGAGTTTTGCGATGCAGGGAGGTTGCGCGCGTCTTCCGCGAAGAAACTCCGTCTCACTCGGTAAGGACCAAAGCAGAGGAGATGACGATGCGGCGCGGATACCAGGCGGCGGTGTTGGGGGTGTTGGCGGCGGCGCGTGGCAGCTGGAACAGCGTGGCGCAGGCACCGGCGGCGATAGCCGTCACGGCGCAACAGGGTGCCGGCGCCGGGCAGGAGCAGCCAGGCGGCCGCCGCGGGCAGTACGCCGGCATGGGCCGCGTGATGGGTGAGGTCACGGCGGTGGCCGGAAACACGCTGACAGTGAAGAGCGAAGATGGCAGCACGCTCCAGGTGGTGACCACCGACAACACGCGTCTGATGAAGGATCGTGGGCCCGTTCGGATGAGCGACATGCATGTGGGCGACGGCTTGATGGCGATGGGCAACCTGGACGCGCCCAACAAGACGCTGCATGCCGCGGTCGTGATGGCCGAAGATGCCGCGCAGGTAAAGGCCATGCGCGAGAACCTGGGCAAAACCTACATCACAGGCCGGGTGACCTCGGTGAACCTGGACGACGCCAAGATGACGGTGGAGCGCGCCGACCGGGTCGCGCAAACCATTGCCTTTGACGAGACCACCAGCTTTAAACGCGCCGTACGTGGTGGAGGTGGCAACGGCGGGGGTGGCAACGGCGG
>CAXTRU010000353.1:0-292 GCA_964246665.1 uncultured Acidobacteriaceae bacterium | reverse complement strand
GCTTGGGGGGGGGGGGCGGCTTCGGCGGAGGCATGGGCATGGCGGCGGCCATGAACGGCGGCATCGAACGCGCGTTCAGTACAGGCGAAAGCATCACCCTAGCCGACATTAAAACCGGCGACTACGTTGCCGCGACCGGCTCTGTAAAAGGTGGGGCGTTTGTGCCGTTACACCTGGTAGACAGCCCGCCCGTCCAGCGGCGCGCCCGCCGCGGCCCCGCCCCCGGCGGGCCCCCCATGGCTGCGCCGGGCCCTGGCCCGGGCGCGGCCCCCCGGCCGGGCGCGCGCGGGGG
>CAXTRU010000352.1:0-3788 GCA_964246665.1 uncultured Acidobacteriaceae bacterium | reverse complement strand
CACGAGGAACTGGCCAGCGGCCAAAAGAGAAGCGTGAAGCAGCGATACAGGACCTGTGTGCCGCATCTTTTCCCAGGGTTGGCGCGTCTACTTATATGGTAGACTTTGTAGCGCTGAAGACTTGCGCCTTTGAGTGCCGAAGCTCCTCTGGAATAGCACGGATTGCGGTTCGATCCTGGGTTGATGTTCCACGTGCCTTCCGCCTGCGCCCGCGGCCCTGACCGCACACCTTTCCTCAGCGCCCCCGCATGAACCCAGGGAGAGCTGCGCCCGACATCTACCCCGCGCCGGCCTCCGAAGATGACTTTATGTACTCCCGTTCCATGGAGCGGGAGGGCCAGTGAGGAGCACAGCACATCGTGGCTGAAGAGATCGATAAGTACGAAGAAGATGTAGACCGTCTGATTGAGACGGGCAAAGAGAAGGGCTATCTCACCTATGGTGAGGTCAATGACCTTCTGCCTGGCGATATCACGTCACCCGACGACCTTGACGACCTGCTGACGACCATCAACACCCAGGGCATCGACGTGCTCTCCGGTGAGGGGCGGCGTGGACGTGGGGAGCGCGGCGATCGCGAGGACCGGGACGACGAGAGCGAAGGCGGCGCGGGCGAAGACTCCGATGTGGAGCTGGATCTTTCGCCCGGCACGCTGGAGAAAACCAACGACCCCGTGCGCATGTACCTGCGCGAGATGGGTACGGTGCCGCTGCTCACCCGCGAGGGCGAGGTGGAGATCGCCAAGCGCATTGAGCGTGGGCAGCTGCGCGTGATGAAGGCCATCTCGCGGTCGCCGATCGTGATCCGCGAGATCACGGCGCTGGGCGAAGACCTGAAGCGCGGCGTGCGCAACATCAAGGAGGTCGTCACCTTCGATGAGGAGGAGCTGACCGAGGAGATCGTGCAGTCGCGCGTCAAGAAGACGGTCAAGCGCATTGACGAGCTGGTGAAGCACCAGGCAAAGGCTGCGGAGCTGCAAGCCAAGGCCGCCGACCCGCAGGGCAAGGACGCCAAGGCCAAAGCCAAGGAAGAGCGCCGCTGCAAGTGGCTGATGGGCCGTGAGCAGGTGTACGTCACGCGCATTGTGCGCGAGCTGAAGTACACCAACGCTGAGAAGAAGCGCCTACTGGACAAGGTCAACAAGACCGTGGACGGCATGCGCACGCTGGAGCGGCAGATCCGTTCGCTCGATGCGAAGTTTGAGGCCTCGCGCTCGGAAGAGCTGCGCAAGGAGTACCGCCGGCAGCAGAAGAACTGCCGCGCGGATCTCGACCGCATGGAACACGAGATCGGCATCCCCATGGAAAGCCTGCGGCGCACCCAGCGCGAGATGGTGCAGGGTGACATGGACGCCGAGCGGGCCAAGCGCGAGCTGATCGAGGCGAACCTTCGGCTTGTTGTCTCGATTGCAAAGAAGTACACGAACCGTGGCCTGCAGTTCCTGGACCTCATCCAGGAGGGCAACATCGGCCTGATGAAGGCCGTGGACAAGTTCGAGTACCGCCGCGGCTATAAATTCTCGACGTATGCGACGTGGTGGATTCGTCAGGCCATCACCCGCGCCATTGCGGACCAGGCACGCACGATCCGCATCCCGGTGCACATGATCGAGACGATCAACAAGCTCATCCGGACCAGCCGCCAGCTGGTGCAGGAGCTTGGGCGTGAGGCATCGTCCGAAGAGATTGCACGGCGTATGGACATCCCTGTCGCAAAGGTCCGCAAGGTCCTGAAGATTGCTCAGGAGCCCATCTCGCTCGAAACGCCGATTGGTGAAGAGGAAGACTCGCACCTTGGCGACTTCATCGAGGACCGTATGGCGGTGTCGCCGTCCGACGCGGTGATCTCGGTCAACCTGAAGGAGTACACGTCGCAGGTGCTGCGTACGTTGACGCCGCGGGAAGAGCGCGTGATCAAGATGCGGTTCGGCCTTGAGGACGGCTCGGAGCACACGCTGGAAGAGGTCGGCCAGAGCTTCCAGGTGACGCGTGAGCGCATCCGGCAGATTGAAGCGAAGGCGCTGCGCAAGCTGCGTCACCCAAGCCGCAGCCGCAAGTTGAAGGCGTTTGTGGATGGTGTGAAAGAGCTGTAACGCAGTGCGAGTGCAAAGACGGCAAAAAGGAGCAGACGATGATGTCTGCTCCTTTTTGTTTCTTGTTCCTGCTTGCCAGCGTTGCTGCGCCTTTTTAGGCTGCGTAGATTTCTGTCGCGACCACGCGGTCATAGGCGGGCAGTGTCAGAAAGTCACCGAAGCGTGGGGAACGGATGAGGTCGCGCATCAAGCCGGCGGCTTCCTCGTAGGCCTTGTAGCGGTTGACGTCCACGGCTTGTCGGGCCCGTTCAAGCTCAGCACTGATGTAAGCCTCGCATAGCTCCGCGGTAACAGCGCGACCGTCGTCCAGCCTGGCGTTATGGTGAACCCACTGCCATAACTGGGCGCGGCTGATCTCTGCGGTGGCCGCGTCTTCCATCAAGTTGAAGAGCGGCACACAGCCGATGCCGCGCAGCCATGCTTCCAGGTAGCCCAGGCCCACGGCGACGTTCTGCCTTAGGCCGGCTTCGGTGATGGTGCCCGTCGGCACGGCCAGCAGGTCGGCCGCGGTGGGGTTGAAGTCCGGCAGTTGCTTGTCGATCTGATTGGGCTGGGGCATGAGGCGGTTGAAGACCTCAAGCGCCACCGGCACCAATGCGGGGTGCGCGACCCACGTGCCGTCATGGCCGTCGGAGGCTTCGCGTTCCTTGTCGGCGCGCACGCCGGCGATGGCTTTTTCGTTCGCTTCAGGATCGTTTTTGATCGGGATCAACGCACTCATGCCGCCCATCGCGCTCACACGGCGCCGATGACAGGTCTTGATGCAAAGCCTGGAGTAGCTGCGCATGAAGTGCGTGGTCATCGTGATCTGCGAACGGTCCGGCAGGAGGATGGATGTGTCCGCGGCCAGCTTCTTGATGAAGGAGAAAATGTAGTCCCAACGACCGCAGTTCAGGCCGGCGGAGTGGTCGCGGAGCTCATAGAGGATCTCGTCCATCTCAAACGTGGCAAGGATGGTTTCGATCAGGACGGTCGCCTTAATGGATCCCGGTGCGATGCCCAGCCACGCTTCGGCTTCCACGAAGACCTCATTCCATAGCCGTGCCTCGAGGTGGCTTTCCATCTTCGGCAGATAGAAATATGGTCCCGAGCCTCGCGAGAGCAACTCTTGGGCGTTGTGAAAGAAGTAGAGCGCGAAGTCGAACAGCGAGCCGCTCATCGGTTCACCATCCACGAACAGATGGCGTTCTTCCAGGTGCCAGCCACGCGCGCGCACAAAGAGAACGGCCGGCGTGTCGACCAACTTGTAGCTTTTCCCTGTACCTGGGTCGGAGAAGGTGATGGTGCGCCGCACCGCGTCACGAAGGTTGATTTGGCCTTCGAGGACGTTGCTCCACGTGGGCGTGGTGGAGTCTTCGAAGTCGGCCATAAAGACCTTGGCGCCGGAGTTTAGCGCGTTGATGACCATCTTGCACTCCACCGGACCGGTAATCTCCACGCGGCGGTCGAGCAGGTCAGCAGGCAGCGGAGCCACAGTCCAGTCTGCTTCACGCACCGCCCGGGTTTCCGGGAGAAAGTCGGGCCGCTCGCCCGCATCAAGGCGTACCTGGCGCTGCACACGCACGGCCAGCAGCTCCCGGCGACGAGCATTGAACTTTCGCTGCAGACCCACCGCAAAGGCGACGGCTTCCGGCGTCAGGATTTCGGCGTAGCGCTCAAGCAGCGGAGCGCGGAACTCAACGTCTGGATCAAACT
>CAXTRU010000351.1:754-3818 GCA_964246665.1 uncultured Acidobacteriaceae bacterium | reverse complement strand
TCCTGCCACTGCGCACCGTCCGGGCCAGCCTCGGCGTGCTCGGCGTGCGCGGCGACGTGCCACCCTCCGCACCGGCGTTTCAGACGCTGGGTGCCCTTGCGGACAGCGCCGCGGTGGGGTGGGGGCGCGGGCTGCTGGTGATCGTGCTGGCGGCCGTGGGTTGGACGGTGGTGACCGCGCTGTGGCATGGCCAGTGGGGCCGCGTGGTGAACTTTGCGCCAGGGGCGTTCCGGCCCACGCGGGCCTTTTGGAGCGGGTTAGGCTCAGCGATGCTGGTAGCTACGTATGACTTCTGGGGCTACTACAACGTGACCTTTCTGGGTGGCGAGGTGCGAGACCCAGGGCGGACGATTCCGCGGGCGCTGCTGACGTCGATTGCGCTGGTTACGGGCTTGTATCTGCTGCTGAACGCCAGTGTGTTGGCACTGGTGGGGACGCCGGCGTTGCTGAAGATGGCGGGTGATGGTGGCCGTCCGGCCTTGCTGACTGCGGTGATGCAAGGGGCGTATGCGCCTGTGCTGGGCGTCGCGGGCGGAAGGTGGCTAGGGCGCTTGGCCTCGCTGCTGGTGATGGTGACGGCGTTCGCGAGCGTCTTTTCGCTGCTGCTGGGCTACTCGCGGATACCATTTGCGGCGGCGCGGGATGGGAACTTCTTTGCACCGTTTGGGCGACTGCATCCCAGGCTGGGCTTTCCGGATGTGTCGTTGCTGGTGCTTGCGGGGGTGGCGTGTGTGTTTTGCTGTTTTAGCCTGCGCGACGTGATCGCGGCGCTGGTGGTCTTGCGCATCGTGCTGCAGTTTGGGCTGCAACAGGTGGGGGTGGTGGTGCTGCGATGGCGGCAGCCTGCCATGCACCGACCCTTCCGCATGTGGCTGTATCCGCTGCCCCCGCTGCTGGCACTGTTGGGCTTTGGATTTCTGGTGGTGTCACGGCCGGGATTTGGGCGGGAGCTGGGACTGAGCCTTGTTGTGGCTGTGATAGGGACGGGGCTGTTTTTGTGGTGGGAGCGTGGGCATCCGGTAGGCGTGGTGGAGCGTTCTGTTGCTGAGAGGCAATTGGGCGTCAAATAGAGGTTGGGATTGGCTCCAAAGCAGGTTCCCCGTGTGGGGAATGACAAGCAAGGGAAACGGGGAACCGAATGTTGTTGCGGACTGAGAAGCAGATCGCTTCGTCGGAGATTACATCGAAGGCGACCTATGAGGCCTTCCAGGCGAACCGGCGGACGTTATTGAAGGGGATTGGGGCTGTGGGCGCAGCAGCGGCGGTTGGCGCTGCCTTCCCTGGCATGGCGGAGGCGCTGACGAAGCTGAACACGGTGAGCTCGCCGTATAACGTGACGGACCGCGCGGTGACGCCGGAGGCCAAGGCGCAGAGTTACAACAACTTCTATGAGTTTGGCACCGACAAGGGCGACCCCGCACAAAACGCACACACGCTGAAGACACGGCCGTGGACCGTGAAGGTCGACGGTTTGGTGAAGAACCCGCAGACGATCGACATCGACAAGATCGCGGGATTCCGGCCGATGGAGCAACGGGTGTACCGGTTCCGCTGCGTCGAGGCCTGGTCCATGGTGATTCCATGGGACGGGTATCCGCTTGCCGAGTTCATCAAAGCGATGGATCCGCTGCCAAGCGCAAAGTACGTGCAGTTCTTGTCCCTGGCAGACCAGAAGCAGGAGCAGCTGCCGTTTGGCTTCAACTGGCCGTACAGCGAGGGCCTGCGTATGGACGAGGCGATGAATCCGCTGACGCTGCTGACCTTCGGGTCGTATGGGGAGACGCTGGCCAATCAGCAGGGTGCGCCGATCCGCGTAATCGTGCCGTGGAAGTATGGGTTTAAGTCGGCGAAGTCGATTGTGCGCATCAAGTTTACGGACAAGCAGCCGCCGACGACGTGGAACGAGATGGCTCCCGGGGAGTACGGGTTCTACTCGAACGTGAACCCCAGCGTGGACCATCCGCGGTGGTCACAGGCGCATGAGCGGTTGTTGAACTCGAACAGCTTCTTGCCGAAGGTGGTGCCTACGTTGCCGTTCAACGGATATGCGGATCAGGTGGCGAGCTTGTACGCGGGCATGGATTTGAAAAAGTTCTATTGATCCCTCGGTGAGCGCGTGTTACGTGTTCAGGCCAGGGCTAAGTCCCGGCTCCATTTGTGACTGAGTTCGCACGCTAATTCGCAGCTACGCCGGACGATCATCACATGGGTGATGGCTCCACGCGTCCGGGCGCGTTTCCTCTAGGGGACGGATGCCAAGCCGCGCGATTCCGTACGTCAAGGTGCTGGTGCACCTGCTATGCCTGTCGCCGTTCATCTACCTGGTGCAGGTGTACCGGAATGGGTCGCTCGCGGCCGAGTCCGACCCGGTGAACTGGATCACCCACTTTACGGGGAACTGGGCGTTGTGGATCCTGTTGGCCGACCTGGCAATTACCCCGGTGCGGCGGCTGTGGACGGGGCTGGCGTGGTTGGTACGGCTACGGCGCATGATAGGGCTGTACGCGTTTTTCTACGCGACGTTGCATCTGGCGACGTATGTCTTCCTGTTCTCCGGGTATGACGTGCCGACGGCCTGGGCGGGCTTGCGCGCCGGGCACTTGGCCGAGCCCTGGCGGCAGTTGGTGGCGATCTGGCCGACGATGCTGGACGACCTCAAGAAGCGGCGCTTCATCCAGGTTGGGCTCCTGGCTTGGGTCGTTCTGCTGGCACTAGCGGTGACGAGTCCGCAACGTGTTTTGCGATGGATGGGCGGTAAAAACTGGGGACGTCTGCACCGGCTGATCTACGTGGCGGGCATTGCAACGGTGATCCACTACTGGTGGCTGGTGAAGGCGGGCGTGCTTGCCCCGTGGAAGGACACGGCGGTCTTGGCAGTGTTGTTGGGCTGGCGGGTAGGTCTGGCCGTGCGTAAGTCGGCGACGCAGCCGAAGCGGTACAGCACTCTGTGACTCTTGAGCGCTGTGGCGTTCTATGTTGAGCGGAAGTGCGATCGAACCGTGCTTTTCGCCGCCGCAAACCTACATCTGAGGGGCCATAACCACGAAGTCGCTCTCCTCAGGGA
>CAXTRU010000351.1:0-744 GCA_964246665.1 uncultured Acidobacteriaceae bacterium | reverse complement strand
CCCCCCCCCAAAACACATCTCTGCGGCCCCACCACCTCTATGCCGCTCCCCTCAGGGAGAGCGACTTCGTTAAAACCATGTTCAACCGACTCAGCGCCGGAAGAAGTCTTTCACCTGTTGCACAAAAGCGTCGCGGCCGATGTCGCTGATGGCCTCGGTGAGTGGCAGCTGCTTGGGACAGGCCTGGACGCAATTCTGCGCGAAGCTGCATTCGTGGACGCCGCCGTCGCCGGCCAGAGCACGCAGGCGTTCTTCCTTCAGCACGGCACCGCTCGGGTCGAGATTGAACAGGCGGGCCTGCGCGATGGTGGCCGCTCCAACGAAGTTCGTCTGGTCGTTGAACTGCGGGCAGACCTCCATGCAGATCGTGCAGGAGATGCAGTTCGACAGCGGATAGCGCTGCTCCTGGATCTGCGGCGCCTGACGCGGCCCGGGGCCGAGGTCGTAGCTGCCGTCAATGGGCACCCAAGCTTTGACCTTCTTCAGGTTCTCGAACAGCACGGAGCGGTCCACGGCGAGGTCGCGGACCACGGGGAATTTAGAGAGCGGCTGCAGCGTGATGGTCTGGTCGGGGCCGAGCAGCTTGTCGACCAGCGCGGAGCAGGCCATCATCGCTTTGCCGTTGATGCGCATCGCGCAGCTGCCGCAAATCTCTTCCAGGCAATTGGCGTCGTACGCGATCGCGGTGGACTGCTGGCCCACGGCGGTAACGGGGTTCAGCGCGATCTCGCCGAGTACCGAGGT
>CAXTRU010000350.1:0-3820 GCA_964246665.1 uncultured Acidobacteriaceae bacterium | reverse complement strand
CCTTCGTATCGTTTGGTGAGGGCCAGGCCTTCTGCGCTGTAACGGTAATTCTGCATGGAAATGTGCGCCTCCTTATGCGCGGGCCGGCGGCGTGATGTGGCCAAGGTTTGGCGCGACATTGGCGCAGCGGCTGTCGTCGTAAAATGGAAAGGTTGAGTTACTCGGGGAACGCACGACGCGCTGCCCCGAGCCGCTTCGTCCGAAGCGCAAGAACGGAGTCAAGACCCTTGGCAGAAACGATCTACGATCTCGTCCTGATCGGCGGCGGTCCCGCCGGCTACACGTGCGCCATCCGCGCCGCTCAACTCGGGCTGAAGGTGGCCCTGATTGAGAAGACAGACAAACTCGGCGGCACCTGCCTGCACTGGGGCTGCATCCCGACGAAGAGCATGCTGTTTTCGGCGGAGATCTGGGATCACCTGAAGCACGCGTCCAGCTATGGCATCGACAATGTCGACCAGCCCAAGGTGAACTGGGATAACGTCATCAAGCGTAAAAACGACATCACCCTGAAACACACCAAGGGTCTCGACTTCCTGATGAAGAAGAACAAGATCGCCGTGGTGCGGGGCCATGGGCGTCTGACAGGGCTGCCGAAAGACGGCGTCTGGTCGGTCGAGGTCACCGATGAGGACAAGGCACAGAACCGCGGCCGCGATCTACAGGCGGAAGGGTATGCCACGCAGACGAAAACCACGGTACAGGCCAAAAAGGTTGTGTTGGCGATGGGCTCCGACGCGCGCATGCTGCCGGGCTACCAGGCCGACGACACGGTCATGACCAACATGCAGATTCTCACGCTGCCGCAGATGCCGAAGTCCATGGTGGTCATCGGTTCCGGCGCCGTGGGCGTTGAGTTTGCTTCCGTGATGAACAGCTTCGGGGCGGAGGTCACGATCATCGAGGCTCTGCCGCGCGTGGTGCCCGTTGAGGATGAAGAGGTCTCCAAGGAGCTGACGCGGCAATATAAGAAGCGTGGCATCGAGATCAACACCAGTTGCAAGGTCGAGACGATCGAGAAGACTGCCGAGGGCGCGACGGTAACATGGACCGACGCTGCCGGCAAATCGCAGACAAAGAAGGCAGAGAAGGTTTTGGTGGCCGTGGGTCGTGCACCGCGGACCTACGATGCCGGTCTGGACAAGATCGGATTGGAGCTTGAGCGCGGCTTCGTGATGGTGAACGAGTGGATGGAGACCAAGATTCCGGGTCTCTATGCCATCGGTGACATTGTGGGTGGCCTGCCGCAGTTGGCGCACGTGGGGGCCATGGCCGGCATCGTGGTGGCCAGCAAGGCTGCAGGCAAGTATGCGCGTCCGGTACGTAAGGATCGCGTTCCGGGCTGCACGTATTGCGATCCGCAGATCGGCAGCGTTGGCCTTACCGAGGCGCAGGCCAAGGAAAAGGGCTATCAGGTAAAGGTGGGCAAGTTCCCGTTTGTAGGGAACTCGAAGGCGACCATCCTCGATGCGCATGACGGCTTTGTGAAGGTCGTGTCTGACGCCAAGTACGGCGAGATCCTTGGCGTGCACATCATCGGGCCAGCCGCGACGGAGTTGATCTCCGAGTGCGTCACCGCGATGGAGCTTGAGGCCACGGTAGAGGAGATGATGTTCACCATCCACGCGCACCCAACATTGTATGAGGCACTGCTCGACGGCTTCTCCAGCGTTGAGGGTATGGCCATCAACGTTTAGCTTCGCGCTGAACAGTTGCCGTGAGAGTCGTGCCAGCCTGGGCGGCTATCTCGTGCGGGAGACACTCATGTCCGATCAGCGTGCGCCGCTTCCACCGTTTGACCACGAGACGGCAAGCCTAAAGGTCCGCAAGGCAGAGGACGCCTGGAACTCGCGTGACCCACAGGCCGTGTCGCTCGCCTACACCGTCGATAGCCGGTGGCGCAATCGCTCAGAGTTTCTGCAGGGACGGGCAGAGATCGTAGGCTTTCTTACGCGCAAGTGGATGCGTGAGCTCGACTATCGGCTGATCAAGGAACTCTGGGCCTTCACCGGAAACCGCATCGCTGTGCGCTTTGCGTATGAGTTCCACGATGACGCCGGTCAGTGGTTTCGTGCTTATGGCAACGAAAATTGGGAGTTCGACGAAAACGGCTTCATGCGCGTCCGGCACGCCAGCATCAATGACCTGCCGATCGCTGCGTCCGAGCGGCTGTTCCACTGGCCGCAGGGACGTCGACCGGAGGATCATGCCTCGTTGTCCGATCTGGGGCTGTAATCTTCGCCGATGATTCTTCACCTCCTTCAACTCGGTCGCATTCCCTACACGGAAGGCCTTCGCGTGATGCGTGAGGTGGCCGAGGCCCGCAAGCAAGGCATCGTCGGGGACACGCTCCTGCTCATGGAGCATCCGCCGGTTTTAACACTAGGCCGCAACGCGCACCGCTCGAACATTCTTGCGACAGACGATCTGCTCGCGCGCAAGAGCGTCGAGGTTCACGAGATCAACCGTGGTGGCGACATCACGTATCACGGGCCCGGGCAGCTGGTTGGCTATCCGATCTTCGACTTACGTGGAGACCTGCCCGGTAAGCGGGGCCCGCATCTCGGCCCTGTCGATTTCGTCCGCCTTATGGAGGAGGCAATCATCTACACGTGTAAGGATTTCGGCGTGCCGGCCCAACGCGTGGCAAAGCGCACCGGTGTATGGACGATTGCGGGCGGTACCGTGCCGGAGAAGAAACTCTGCGCCATGGGCATCCACGTCGCCCAGGGCATCACGACCCACGGCTTCGCGTTGAACGTCAGTACGGATCTTCGCGACTTCGCCTGGATTGTCCCTTGTGGCATTACGGATCGCGGTGTCACCTCGCTTGAGCTTGAGGCTGATCCGGCCAGCCAGCCGACGTTGGCGCGTGTCGCCGACGCGGCTGCACGTAACTTCGGCCGCACCTTCCATCGCCAGGTGCTCGCGGCGCTCTCACCAGCTGATCTTCTCGATCCGGCGAAGTTGCCCGAAATGGTTTCCATGTAGTGGCGACTCACCCATCCGTGTCGGAACGAACGCTAACCGCCCGTACCCATGCCAGCCCTGAGGCACGATTCGTATAATCCACAGTTGCGCTGCAAATGACAGCTCCGGAGAACCTGCTCGATGCCGACTGACGTTCTGATGCCCCAAATGGGCGAATCCATCACCGAAGGCACCCTGACCAAGTGGCTGAAAAAACCCGGCGACACAGTCGCGCGCGATGAACCGCTTTTTGAGATCTCCACGGACAAGGTCGACGCGGAAATCCCGTCGCCCGTCGCTGGTACGCTCGGCGAAATCAAGGTGACCGAGGGCACCACGGTTGGCGTGAACACGATTGTCTGCACCGTTAGCGAGGGCGGCTCAAACAGTATCGCCACAGCATCCGCCGCCTCCGGGCAGCAGCCAGAAACGGCCGCGTCGCTCACGCGCGACACCGTCGCGCCTTCCGCCGAAACGAGCTACGAGCAGGAGAGCAAGGACTACGGCTTTCCCGCAAACCCGCAAGGGTCTGCGACCGCGGAAGCTTCAGGGAGCGCCGCCCCCGCTGCGGCTGGCTCTGGTACGGACGTGCTGATGCCCCAGATGGGCGAGTCCATCACCGAAGGAACGCTCACGAAGTGGCTGAAAAAGGTCGGCGACACCGTTCAACGCGATGAGCCGATCTTTGAGATCTCCACAGACAAAGTGGATGCGGAGATTCCCTCCCCCACAGCCGGCACGCTTACGGAAATCAAAGTTTCGGAGGGCTCCACCGTCTCGATCAACACCGTTGTCGCGGTGATTGGTGGTCGAAGTGCTGGAGCAACGGCGACGACGGCAGCCGGCCCTG
>CAXTRU010000349.1:0-3860 GCA_964246665.1 uncultured Acidobacteriaceae bacterium | reverse complement strand
GTCGTGCTCGTCTATCTGCTCATCGTCGTCAATTTCCAGTCGTGGACGGATCCGATCATATGGCCCGCTGGTCGCAGGCGCTGGTCGTGCAGGCGCGTACGCTGGAGCAATTTCAGCGTTACGGGATCGCCGAGGACACCGTGCGCCGTGGGCGCAAGATCACCGGCGGGCGGCTGTTCAGTGACGGAAAACAACTCGCGCACCTCGACCTGAGTCGGCTGCCGGGTCGCTATCCGTATGTTCTCTTTATTCCGCAAACAGAGACCGAGGCCATTCTCAACGCGCATATGGAGAGCCTGGGCGTGCATGCGGAACGGCAGGTGGAACTCACCGGGCTGGACCAGACCGACGGCGAGGTGAACGTGCAGCTACGCCATGCGGACGGCCACATGGAAGAGCTGCGGCCGGGGTGGGTGCTGGGCTGTGATGGCGCCCACAGCACCGTGCGGGAGCGGATGCAGATTCCCTTTGAGGGGAAGGCGATTGAGTTGCGGTTCATCCTGGGCGACCTGGAGCTGGCCGGACCGGCGGTGCCGGACGACCAGATCGCGGTGCACATCCACCACGGCGGTGATCTCGTCTTCTTAGCAAGGCTGAGCGAGCGCCTCACGCGCGTGATCGTGGCGCTGCATGACACAGAGGTTGGCAAGAATGGGCGTCAGCTGACGATTGCCGACTTCCAGGGCGCGCTGGACCACTGCGGTGTAGCGGCAAGGGTGCTGGACAGCGACTGGATGACGCCGTTTTGGGTCAATGATCGCCAGGCCAAGCACTACCGCGCGGGCCGGGTGTTTCTGGCAGGCGATGCGTCGCACATCCACTCGCCTGTGGGCGGGCAGGGCATGAACACCGGCATCCAGGACGTAGCAAACCTGGTGTGGAAGCTGGCTGCGGTCGTTCGTGGCGGTGATCCTCGCCTGCTGGACACCTATGAAGAGGAGCGCGGCGAGGTGGGACGGCATTTGCTGCGGTTCACGGAACGCGTGCTGCGCATGGGGACCTCGCCGAACCGGTTGTTGGAGGGGTTGCGCGATGTGGTGATGCCCTTGGTGACCCAGTTAGAGACCGTGCAGAAGGACGCGGCCGGCTTCATCTCGGAGTTGGCCATCCACTACCGTAAGTCCTCGGCGGTGTACGACCATGGCGGCGATGGCGAGCTGCGGGCAGGCGATCGCTTTCCGGACCTCCCCCTGGGAAAGCCTGGAAGCGGCACGCTGCTGGACAGGTGGACGGAGCCGGTGCACCTGGCCTTTGTGCTGAACGGATCTGAGACCGATGTGGATGAGTTGCAATCCGGCCTTCGCCACGCGCGGGTCAGCCTTGTGCGCACGGCTGAGATGGACGAAGAGGGACGGCGCCTGTTTGGGACGGAGCGCAAGCTGGTGATTGTGCGGCCGGATGGCTATGTGGGCTACCGCGGCCCCCTGCTGCCGCATGGGGATTGGGCCAGCTACGTGCGGCAGGATGCCTTATCCTGAAGCGCTCTACCGGAACACAGCCTTGAACGGGAGGAACAGGGTGAACACCGTGCCGTGGTTCTCGGGCGCTTGACGGCTGCGCACGCGAAGCGAACCGCGGTGCCGGTCGACGATCTCTTTGCTGACCCAAAGACCGAGACCGGTGCCGGTGATGCCCTTGGTGGTGAAGAATGGGCGGAACAGCTTGGCGCGGGCTGCCTGGCTGATGCCGGAGCCGGTGTCGGCGATGGTGAGGACGAGGCCTTGTTCTCCGGTCGACCAGTTGGTGCCCTGACGACTGCGAAGATGCAGTTTGCCCCCGGACTGGCTCATGGCGTCAAGCGCATTGCTGACCAGGTTGCTGATCACCTGGCGAATCTCGCCCTCAAAGCAGCGAACGGGCCGGGTCGCACGCAAGCGTTGCTCAATAGTGACTTGGGTGTGGGCGGTGCGTCCGTGGTAAATCGAGAGCACACTTTCAAACAGCTGCTCGGCGGTGATCTCCTGCGGGCTGGTGGCCTGCTTGTGGAAACGCAGCGTTTGGCTGGTGATGGCGGCGACGCGGCGCAGTTCACGCTCCGCGACGCCGAGGTACTCGCGGGCCTCTGTGATGTCATTGCTGTTCTGAGCGAGGAAGAGGAGGTTGGTGACGGATTCGAGCGGGTTGTTGATCTCGTGCGCGATCGAGGCAGCCAGGCGGCCGACGACGGCCAGCTTTTCGCTCTGAATGAGGGCCTCTTCCGCTTTACGCTGCTGTGTGACCTCAAGGGAGGCGGCCGTGATGCCGGTGATGGAGCCATCTGAGGCGTACACGGGGAAGTAGCTGACGAGCCAGTAGCGGTGCTCGTCGGGATCGGTGACGAGACTGCCTTCCAACGGGAAGTTGATGACGGGCTCGCCGCCGGCGACCTGGTCGAACAGCTCACGCAGGCCGGGAATGGGCGCCATTTCAGTGAGGGTTTTGCCTACGATCTGGTCGGGCTTGAGGCCGAAGAAGGCGGCTTGGCGCTCGTTCAGGCGAAGATAGCGGTAATCGGGGAGGTCGAAGAGTGCAAGGCCGATGGGCGCGGTGCGGTAAAGGGTCTCAAGTTCGGCATGCTGCCGTTCAGCTTCGTCGGTCTTACTTTGGAGTCGTTCGGTCGCGGCCTTTTCCCGGGTGATGTCGCGGAAAAAAAGCATGATGCCGTTGTCGGTTGGATAGGTTTGGACGCGAAACCAAAGGTTCAGGGGAGCAGGGTAGAAGGCCTCGAAGTCGCCGTGGAGACCGCGCTCCATGCTGCCGCGGTAGGCAGCGACATACGGCGAGTCGTCATAGACCGTGTCGGGAAAGCTGTCAAAGATGACCGTTCCGAGGATCTCCCCTCGGGGAGCCAAAAGTCGCTGCGCCCGCTGATTAAGAAAGGTGAAGCGGTATTCGCGATCCAGAAAAACAATCGCATCGGTCGTGGCGTTGAAGAAGTGCGCGATCTGCCGAGGAATCAGCAGTTCGGGAACCGGGGGCGGGGAGACAGAGTCCTGCAAGCAAGTCACTTCCATCGAGAGCCGCGATGTGCGAGGTGATGCCGGCTCCCGGAGATGGGCTGGCCCTATGGGCGATCTTTCTCGACTATCGTACTGGAGCCTGGGCTGTGCCGGTTGCCGGGCAGCGTTAGAGCATCCCCAGTGGTGATGATCCCGTGCCGCGAGTAGGGGTGCCAGTACACTGGGGCTGTGTTGCGATCGCGCTTCCGGGACTTCGACTGGACACTGCTGAGCTTTGTGCTGATCCTCAGCGTGCTCAGCGTGGTGGAGATCCGTTCCGCGACCGCGATGACGAAGTTTCACGGCTTTCAATACAAGCAGGTCGGCTTCCTGCTGACCGGTCTGGTGTTGATGTTCCTGATGTCCATCGTGGACTACCACCGGCTGCTGGACATTGTGCCGTGGGCGTATGGCATCAGCGTTGTTTCGCTGGTGGCGGTGAAGCTTGTTGGGCAGAAGGTGCTGGGCGCGCGGCGGTGGGTCAACCTGGGCGGTGGCGTTCATTTTCAGCCGTCGGAGTGGGTGAAGCTGGTGCTGATCCTGGCGGCGGCGCGGTTTTTCTGGAGCTTTGTCGCCAACAAGCGGCCGCTGCGCTGGCTGGATGTGGGCAAAGCCTTCACGCTGATCGGCCTGCCGATGCTGCTGGTGCTGGCGCAGCCGGACCTGGGGACGGCGCTGACCTATTCGCCGGTCCTGTTGGTCGGGCTGTTTCTGGGGGGCATCCGGCTGAAGCAGGCCGCCGTAGTGGTGCTGGGATTTTGCCTAGCGGTGGCCGGTATTTGGAAGAGCGGCAAAGTGTTGAAGCCGTACCAGAAGGCACGGCTTACGGCGTTCGCGAACCCAGATACGGACCCCAAGGGCTCGGGCTATCAAATTCGGCAA
>CAXTRU010000348.1:0-3893 GCA_964246665.1 uncultured Acidobacteriaceae bacterium | reverse complement strand
GCCATCCTCATGACCAGCAGACTCGTTTCCCTCGCAAGTGCATAACAGGCTCTAGCTGTCTGCTACCCTGTGCCTATGCAGATCACGGTGCAACTGCCAGACGACCTCCATCAGCATGCGAATCCAGGGCGCGAGGCCTTGGAAGCGCTAGCGATCGAGGGGTATCGAACGGGGGCTCTGTCTCCTTATCAGACAAGGCTGCTGCTTGGGTTGACACGGTATCAGCTGGACGGATTTCTGAAGGCGCATGACGTTTGGGAGCACGCGTACAGCCTGGAAGACCTGGAACAAGATCGGCGAACGCTGGAGAAATTACTGAGATGATGGTCGTTGCTGACACGTCCCCGATCAATTACCTAATCTTTATTCACCAAATTGATCTTCTACCCGCCATGTTTGGGCGAATACATCTTCCAGAAGCTGTGTATGGCGAGCTTACCCAAGATGGTGCTCCCCCTGAAGTACGTAAGTGGGTGGTTGACACGCCTCCTTGGCTGGAAATCAGCCGTGCCCCGCGAATCAAAAGTCCTCGCGTAGACCTGCTTGATCGAGGAGAACGTGAAGCGATTCAGCTGGCGATGCACCTGGCAGTTGGCTCAATTTTGATTGACGACGCTGAAGGTCGACAGGCAGCGGAGTCTCTTGGACTTGAGGTCGTGGGAACGCTGGCCGTCCTGGAACGCAGCGCACGAGCGGGCCGTTGCGATTTTCTGCAAGCGCTCGATCAGTTAAGTCGGACGAGCTTTCGCGTTTCCAGAGCCGTACGAGCAGCCTTCGTCGCGCGCAACTCGTGACGCCAGGGACCGTTTGGCTTCCCGAGTCGAAAAGCCGCCGAGAGCCTATTGGCGGCGTTCTCACCTATATAATCCCGGTATCCCTACCGTTTACGCGGGAGAGTCGTCTGAAACAGCAGTGAGGTTGTGGTCATTTTTACCGGAATGCGAGTGAGCGGAAGCTCCCAAGGAAGTTTTAGCGAGCCCGAGCGCACGCGACCCAGTTTTTCCCGGAACCTTCTCCGGACCCCGGTGCTTACGGCGATCGCGGCTGCCTTGATCTCTGTGGCGTGTGGGGACGGCAGCCTGTCGGCGCAGGTGGCTGCGCGGCCGCAGTTTCAGGCCGCTCCGTCCACGCCGCAAACGCTGTGTCCGGTGCAGGTGATCGGCAACCGCCGCATCCCCAAGGAGTCCGTGGTGGCGCGGCTGTATTCACGGCCGGGCGATGCCTATGACCCCGCGGTGGTGGAGCGCGACTTCAATTCGCTGTGGAACACCGGCTACTTCGACAGCGTCCAGATTGAGCGCGTCGACGAAGCCAACTGCGTGCAATTGATCGTGTATGTGCGCGAAAAGCCGACCATCGGTGAGATCAACTACCGCGGCCTGAGTTCGTTTTCTGTGTCGGACGCGCTGGATCGCTTCAAGAAGGAAAAGGTTGGGCTTTCGGTCGAAAGCCAGTATGACCCCACGCGCATCAAGCGTGCCGAGGTGGTGCTGAAGGAGATGCTCGGCGAGCACGGCCACCAGTTCGCCTCTATCCGCACGGAAGTGAAGACGCTGCCGCCGGCGCGTGTGTCGCTGACCTTTGTTGTGAAGGAAGGGCCCACGGTGAAGGTGGGCAAGATCGCCTTCCAGGGCAACACGGCGCTGAACTCACGCGAGTTGCGCAGTGCGATGCGCAACCTGCGGCCGATCGGCGTGCCGCACTCGATCATCCTGGAAGACCTGTTTCCGCGCACGTATGACGCTTCGAAGCTGGATGAAGACGCGGATCGCGTACGCATCGAGTACCGCAACAAAGGCTACTTCAAGGCCACAACGGGCGAGCCCGAAACCAACGTGCGCAACGCCGGCGGGATCAACCCGTTCACGCTACATCCCAGCACGGGCAAGCGCGTCGACATCCTGATCCCAGTGGAAGAGGGTGAGCGCTACAAGTTGGGGGGCATCACGTTCACCGGCAACAAGGAGCTCAGCAACAACAAGGCGCTGCGCGCCCAGTTCGCCATGAAGGACGGCGACTATTTCAACTACACGGCTTTCGGCAAAGGACTGCAGGCCTTGCAAAAGGCCTATGGCCAGTACGGGTTCATCAACTTCGTCCCGAACCCTGTCCCGCGCTTCGATGAAGCCAAGAAGCTGGTGTACTTCGACATTGCCTGCGATGAAGGCAAGAAGTTCTACATCTCGCGCATTGAGTTCACCGGCAATACGATCACGCGTGACAAGGTCATTCGCCGTGAGCTGCTGGTGGAAGAAGGCCAGCCCTACAACAGCCAGCTGGTGGACCTTTCGCTGCTGCGCCTGAACCAGCTGAACTACTTCGAAAACCTCAAGAGCGAGCAGGATGTAGAAACGCGGCAGAACGCGGATGCCGGCACCGTGGACCTGCTGATGAAGCTGAAGGAGAAGGGCAAAAACTCCATCGGCCTGAACGGCGGCGTCAGCGGTTTGTCGGGCTCGTTCATCGGCCTGAACTACGAGACCAACAACTTCCTCGGCCTGGGCGAAACGCTGAGCGTCACTGCCAATGCCGGCGATCTGTCGCGCAACCTGAGCTTTGGGTTCACGGAGCCGTACCTGCGCAACAAGCCGGTTTCGGTGGGTTTCCAGCTGTTTTCGAGCAAGTTCGACTACAACCCGGCGAAGAGCTATGCGATCACCAACGGGCAAAGCTCAAACCTGACCAACGCGCAGAACTCGCTGCTGACCAACTACAACCAGTCGACGACCGGCTTGAGCCTGTCGAGCGGCACGGCGTTGCGGCGCTTGTTCCGGCGCTCGGGTGTGGCGCGCGTGGGTATCTCGTACTCGCTGTCGCGCTCGTCGATCACCACATTTAACCAGAACACCTTAAACGTCTTCCAAACTTTGGCGTACCGCTCCGGCATCGCCGGGCAAAACGCCTTGAACGGCATCGTGACCTCGGTCGTGACGCCGAGCTTCTCGTTCTCCACCCTAGACCGCGCCGTGGGACCGCACAACGGCAAGGACTTGAACGTGGCGTTCCAGGTCGCGGGCATCGGCGGCAACACAAAGTACTACGCGCCCACAGCGGCGTACCGGCAGTTCTTCCCGATGAAGGGGCTGCGCGTCAATCGTGAAGGCCACAACGTGCTCGGCTACCGCGTGCAGTTCAGCACCGTGGGTGGCTTTGGCGGTGAGGTGGCACCCCCGTTCAACCGCATCTACGGCGGCGGCGAAAACGACGTGCGCGGCTTCGACGTCCGGAGCGCCTCGCCGTACACGCTGATTCCTACACGCGTGCTCTTCAATCTGACGAACCCGGATGGAACCACGGTCCCGCGGGACCCCACCAATCCGGGCACGTTGGGCAATGTGCAGATTCCGCTCCCGATCTACCGGTTGTCCTCGGTGGGCAGCGACACGAGCTTCGTGTCCAACGTGGAATACCGCATCCCGATCGTGAACCAGGTGACGTTTGCGCTCTTCACGGACTTCGGCATGAACTTTAACCTGCAGCCCAACCAACTGCGCGAAAGCGTGGAAGGCCAGGCGCAGCTGAACGCACCGCTGTACGGCTGCCCCACGGTGGTCAACGGCAGCTGCTTCGGCGGCAAACAGCTGCAGTTCCCGCTGAATTTGCAGGTGCTGTCCGGAACCAACTACGTGCCGCGCATGTCCAACGGTGCGGAGATCCAGGTCATCCTGCCGATCGTCAATGCACCGTTCCGGGTCTTCTACGCTTACAACCCGCTGCGTCTCTACGAGAGCCTGCCACAGCAGTTGACGACGGACCAGTACGCCTTCAACGACTTCTTCCCAAAGGTCGACCCGACCTGCAACTCGCACGGACCCACCACGGCCGGCGCACCTCCGGTGCTCTGCACCCTCACCGGTGCCGGCGCTTTCACCAAGGCCCAGGCCCTGCAACTC
>CAXTRU010000347.1:0-3903 GCA_964246665.1 uncultured Acidobacteriaceae bacterium | reverse complement strand
ATCCAACTCACTCCGTCCTCTCATCCATGTCCTCTCCCATCGAGGTTCGCAGCTGATCCTGAAATCAACTGCCGGCTTCTTTGCCGGCTTAGAAGACGGCAGGAGCAAGAGCGGTGGAGCTTCGCTTGGCTTCCCACCTTGGCCGCGGTGAGGCTGCGGCGAAGTGGGGCACTCGGTTGTGGATGGCCTTGGGCGGTCGTGGCGCTTCGGGCCGAAAGCAGGTTCCCCGTTCGGGGAATGACAAGCAAGAAGGGCAACGGGAATCGCGGAGCGAAAACAAGGCTGAAAGAGCAGACTCCCTTCGGGGATTGACAACAAAAGCACGGCTAGAAGCTAGCGGCTAGGAGCTAAGAGCTGTTCCTAACGGCGGCTCCGGCTGTTGATCTTGTTGCGGCTGTTGGGGATGCGTTTGGCGCCGCCGAGGAGCATGAGGGTGATGGCTTTTTGGGCGTGGAGGCGGTTTTCTGCCTGGTCGAAGACTACGGATTGGGGGCCGTCGAGGACCTGGTCGGTGACCTCGGCGCCGCGGTGGGCGGGGAGGCAGTGCATGAAGACGGCGGAGGCCTGTGCCTTGCTCATCAGCTCTTCATTGACCTGGAATGGCTTGAAGATGGGAGCGCGGCGGGCGGCTTCGTGCTCCTGGCCCATGCTGGTGCAGACGTCGGTGTAGATCGCGTCGGCTTCTTCGGCGGCTTTTTGCGGGTCCTGGGTGAGGGTGAGCGAGCCTCCGGTGGATTCGGCGATCTCAATGGCTTTGTGGATGATGTCGAGCTTGGGCTGAAAGCCTTTGGGCGTGGCCACCGTCATGTGTACGCCGAGCAGCGCGCCGGCGAGCATCAGGGAGTGGCACACGTTGTTGCCGTCGCCGACGTAGGTGAAGCGCAGGCCTTCAAGCGAGCCGAAGCGCTCTTCGAGGGTCATGAAGTCGGCGATGGCCTGGCAGGGGTGTTCAAGGTCAGAGAGCGCGTTGATGACGGGCACCTTGGCGTTGGCGGCCATCTCGGTGATGGTCTCGTGCGCGTAGGTGCGGAGGACGATGATCTGCATCCAGCGCTCGAGGTTGCGCGCGACATCGGGGATGGATTCGCGCTCGCCAAGCGGCTCCTTGGTCTGGTCGACGAAGATGGCGTTGCCGCCGGCTTCATTCATGCCGGCTTCGAAGGTGAGGCGGGTGCGGAGGGAAGCCTTCTCGAAGATGAGAACCATCTGCTTGGCGTCGAGCGCGTGGCGGAAGTCTTCCGGGTTGAATTTGACCGCATGCGCGAGCTCGAGGATGGCGGCGAGCTCGTTCACCGAGAGATCGGCGATGGAGGTAAGGTCGCGGCCGACGAGACCCTTGGCGACCTCGGTGAAGGCGGTGTCGGACTGGATGCCTAGCGAGGCGGCTTTGGGTCCGGTGTGGCCGTTGGGGCGGGGGTTCATGACGAGGGTTTTGTTGTCCATGGTGGCTCCGGTGCGAAAAGCAGGTTCCCCGTGCGGGGAATAACAAGCAAGAAAGGCAGAAGCGGCTTGGGGGATTTGGGAAGGGCTAGTCGTGCACGACTTCTTCGGGTGAAGTGAATTGCGTGTTCTGTGGTTGAGGCAGATGGTGCTCCGCGGCTGCGCTGAGGAGGTCGTCGAGGGAGCGGATGGCCTGGTCGACGTGCGCGTTGGTGATCAGGAACGGCGGCAGGAAGCGAAGCACAGTTTCGTGAGTCCGGTTGATGAGGATGCGACGCTTCAGCATACCGGAGAGGACGGCCTTGGCGAGGTCGGCGGAGGCGAGCTCGCAGCCGATCATGAGGCCGAGACCGCGGACGTCCTTGATGAGTTGCGGGTGCTTGGTTTGCAGCTCGCGGAGCTGGGCCTGGAAATAGGTGCCGACCTCGGCGGTGTGCTGGAGGAGGTTGCCCTGGCGGAGGGTGTCGATGACGGCGACCGCGACGGCGCAGGCGAGCGGGTTGCCGCCAAAGGTGGTGCCGTGCATGCCGGGCTTAATGGCGCGGGCGGCGGCTTCGGTGCAGAGCATGGCGCCGATGGGGATGCCGTTGGCCAGCGGCTTGGCGAGCGTGGTGACGTCCGGCGTGATGTCGAAATGCTGGTAGGCGGTCCACTTGCCGGTGCGGCCCATGCCGGACTGGATCTCGTCGAGGATGAGCAGGGCGCCGGTCTGGTCGCAGAGTTCGCGGGCGGCGGCGAGGAACTCCTGCGAGACAAGGTTGATGCCGCCTTCGCCCTGGAGAACTTCAAAGGCGATGGCGCAAAAATCCTGCGGGTTTGCGCTAACGGTTTCGCGCAAGCTGCCGATGTTGTTAAAAGGGATGAATTCTACGCCGGGGATGAGGGGGTTGAAGGGCTGGCGGTAGGCGAGCTTGTGAGTGGTGGAGACCGAGCCCATGGTGCGGCCGTGAAAGCTGTCTTCGAGGCAGAGGATTTTGCTGCCCATCGACTTGCCTTCGGCGCGCATCAGCGTGGCGTGCGCGTGGGCGAGCTTAAGGGCGGCCTCCCAGGCTTCAGTGCCGCTGTTGCAGAGAAACGCGCGGTCGAGACCGGTGATCTCGGTGAGGCGCAGCGCGAGCTCGGCGGTGTGCGGATGGAAGAAGAGGTTGGAGGTGTGGATGAGGGTTTGGGCTTGTTTGTTGATGGCTTCGGTTACGGCCGGGTGGTTATAGCCGAGCGCGCACACGCCGATGCCGGAGAGGAGGTCGAGGTACTGGTTGCCGTGCTCGTCGAAGAGGTGGACGCCTTCGCCACGCGTGAACAGGATCGGGTTGCGCTCGTAGGTGGTGAGGAGGAGCTTGGCTTCCGCGGCCTGGAGTTGAGCGAGGTCGGTGGTGGTCTCAGTAGGCATCAGTGGCGCTCCGGGTGAAGCAGGTTCCCCGTGCGGGGAATGACAGGGAGAAAGGCAAGGGCAACGGCAAACGCGGATTCCCTTGGGGAATGACAACAATCGTAGGCGACGGCGGTGGGTTTGATGCCATTACGCGACCATGACCTCCGTGCCTTCGTCCACGCGACTGCTGAGCAGATCGGGGAGGAGCTTGGCGGCAGTGGCGGGGAGGATGCGGACGCGCTTGACGCCGCTCTGCAGGGCTTCGCGGCAGGCGTGGAGTTTGGGCAGCATGCCACCGGTGATGACCTGGTCGCGCTCCAGTTGGGTGATGGTGGGCACGTTGAGCCAGCGCAGCACCTGGCCGTCGGCGCCCTTGACGCCGGGGACGTGGGTGAGGAAGACGAGGGTGTCGGCGTTGGTGGCGATGGCGGCGGCGGCGGCCATTTCGTCGGCGTTGATGTTGTAGTACTCGCCGTCCATGCCGAGTGCGATGGAGCTGATAACGGGTACGGCGCCCATGGTCCAGATGGCGTCGAGCCACTTGGGGTCGGTGGAGGCGATTTCGCCGACGAAGCCGAGGTCACCGCCTTCCGTGCGTTTCTTGCGGGCGCGGAAGACGTGGCCGTCACCGCCGGTGAGGCCCACGGCTTGCTGGCCGAGGTGCTGCAGCGAGGCGACGAGCGACTTGTTGACGCGGCCGCCGAGCACCATCAGGGCGGTGTCGCGGGTTTCGGCGTCGGTGACCCGGAGGCCGGCGATGAACTCGGACTCCTTGCCCATCTGGGCGAGCACGCGGGTGAGCTGGACGCCGCCGCCGTGCACGACGGCGACCTGGTGGCCGTCCTGGGTGAGGTCGGCGATAGCGCGGGCGCATTGGTTGAGCAGCGCGGGGTCTTGCAGGGTAGCGCCGCCGAGTTTTACGACGAATTTCATGAGTGGTGCTCCGGGAAGAGAGTGTTGGCGTGGTGAGGAAGAGCCTCACGCAACGAACGCGAAGGGGTGAACACGCCGGCGCCGTTGGCGTTGCTTGCGCAGAGGGCGCGTCGGTAGCCGTGGCTCATAGGAGGCCCTCTGTCTGGGGCCAGCTGGCC
>CAXTRU010000346.1:3716-3928 GCA_964246665.1 uncultured Acidobacteriaceae bacterium | reverse complement strand
GACATGGACGATCTGGCGGTGTTGCGGGCGAAGTTTGAGGAGGGACCGAACTGCAGGATCGCGCTTGCCGAGGGCTTGCTCCGGATCCGGGATCGGCGTGGGCAGCTGCGACCCTTGAAGGCCAACGCGGCGCAAACGGCATTTGAAGCGAAGAGCGGAAGGCACAACCTTGTGCTGAAAGCGCGGCAGATGGGGATGACGACATGGGCGGG
>CAXTRU010000346.1:0-3702 GCA_964246665.1 uncultured Acidobacteriaceae bacterium | reverse complement strand
ATGTTGAACACCGGAACGACGACGCTGCTGGTGGCGCACACGCGCGAGGCGAGTGAAGCGATGTTTGCGATTGTGCGCCGGATGTGGGATGGGCTGCCGGAGGACCTGCGTGAGAATGCCCTGCGACTGGGAACCTGCAACGCGGGCCAGATGGTGTTTGAGGTGACCGGGAGCGAGTTTCGGGTGTCCAGCGCGAGCGACCCGAATGCGGGACGTGGAATGAGCGTGCAGAACCTGCATTGCAGTGAGGTGAGCCGGTGGCCCGGGGATGCGCAGGCGACGTTGGCTGGATTGCGGGCTGCGCTTGCTCCGGAGGGTGAGATGGTGCTGGAAAGCACACCGAGTGGGGCGTATGGGGTGTTCTACCGGGAGTGGTGTGCGGGGGTGGATTCGAGTGTTGCGAGTGGCGGAGCTTCGTGTGAGTTCCTGGATGGGACGCCGTTGGTGCGGCACTTTCTTCCGTGGTGGCTGGAGCCGGCGTATGTGGGGCCGGCGGTTACGCCGGAGCAGATGACGGCCGAAGAAGCGTTGCTGGTGGCGCGGCATGGGTTGACGCCGGCGCAGATTGGGTTTCGGCGCGGGTTGGAGCGGAGCTATGGGGTGCTGCGCTCACAGGAGTTTGCGGAAGATGCAGAGAGCTGCTTTCGAGCTACGGGGACCTGTTGTTTTGAGGTGGAAGCGCTTGAGCGTCGGGTGCGCGAGGTGGGCGAGCCCGTGGCGCGGCGACGGAATGGTGCCTGGCTGGAGTGGTTCGGGCCGTTGCCGGGGCGGCGATACGTGCTTGGCGTGGACACGGCGGGCGGTGGGCAGGATGGAGACTTCGCGGTGGTCCAGGTGGTGGACGTGGAGACCGGGATGCAGTGCGCCGAGGTGCAGGAGCGGCTGCCGCCCCGGGAGTTGGCGGAGCTTTGTGGGGAGCTTGCACGGAGGTATGGCGATGCCGTGGTGGCGGTGGAGCGCAACAACCATGGAGCGGCGGTGCTTGCGTTGCTGGAAGGCCGGGAGGGTGTGCGGCTGTACAGGCAGGGAGGCCTGGCGGGCTGGTTAACGTCTGCGAGCAGCAAGCCGGAGATGGTGGCGCGCCTGGGGACATTGTTGCAGGAGACGCCGGAGCGCTTTTTCAGCAAGCGCTTGCTGGGGGAGTGCCGGACGTTTGTTTCCGATGAGCGGGGACGCATGGCGGGGTCTGGGTCTGCGCATGATGACCTGGTGATGGGCATGGCCATTGCGCAGGCGGTGCGCGCGGAGTTGCTGGGCGGCGTTGCGGCAGCGCGTTCGTGAGGATGCTGTGAGAGTGGTGGTGGAAACACTGTTCGGGAAAGCTTGCGGGCACGTTGCTTACAATTACGACCGTTTGCGATACCGTAGTTTTAGGAGTTGAGGTTGGCGGTTCTGGCAGTGCAGGCAATTCGACGGATGCGCGGCGGGGCGCAGAGTCAGTTGATGCTGGGGGCCGACGGCGAGCTTTGGGTGGTGAAATTTCGGAACAACCCGCAAGGGGAACGGGTTCTTGCGAATGAGCTGATCGCGACGCGGGTGGCTGAAGCGATCGGCTTGCCGGTGCCGAAGAGCGATGTTGTTGAAGTGAGTGAGTGGCTGGTGGCGAACAGCCCGGAGATGCAGCTGGATTTTGGACGTGGGCTGCACGCGCGGTGTGCGCCGGGGCTGCAGTTCGGCAGCCAGTTTGTGGGCGGGTTGATGCCGGGGCAGGTGGTGGACTACCTGCCGGAAGCGCAGATGGAAGAGGTCCGGAACCTTGGTGAGTTTGCGGGCATGCTGGTCGTGGATAAGTGGACCGGCAACTGCAACGGGCGGCAGGCGGTGTTTGTGCGCAAGCCGCGGGAAAGGAAGTACCGGGCGGTCTTTATCGATCAGGGCTTCTGCTTCAATGCGGGCGAGTGGAGCTTTCCGGATGCGCCGCTGCGTGGGGTGTACCCGCGAAACCTGGTGTACGCGGGCGTGACGGGCTGGGAGAGTTTCGAGCCGTGGTTGAGCCGGGTGGAAGCGTTTCGGGCGGAGACGATGGGGGCGATCTTGGAGGAGGTGCCGCCGGAGTGGTACGGCGGCGATCTGTTTGCGCTGGAAAGGCTGCTTGACACGATGCTGAAGCGTCGTGCCGGCGTACGGGATTTAATCGCATCGTTTCGTGATTCGGGACGTGAGCCATTCCCAAAATGGAACGCGCGAGTGCCCGTTGGTGGAAAAGTATCTTGGAGTCGGGCGGAGGAAGCGTCCAAACTAGTGATGTGAGGGCGTGCCTGGTGGATGAGCGATTGCCGTGTGAGTTTGCGCTGATCCGGTATGTGCCGGACCCGGTGAAGGGCGAGTTCGCCAACATCGGTGTGGTGTTGCGCGCGGCGGTGGGCAGTGACGCGGGGGCGGCAGTTCGGTTTACGCGGGATTGGAGCCGCGTGCGGTGCATGGATCCGGATGCGGATACGGAGATGCTGGAGTCTTTGGAGGCGGAGCTGGCGCAGCGGTTGGTGGGTGGTGTGCAGCCCCAAGCGAACGCGAAGCCGGTGCTGGACACACTGCAGGACAGCTTGAGCAATAGCCTGCAGATTACGGCGATGCAAGGCACGCTGGCGGAGAGTTTGCCGGCGGAGATGGATCAGTTGTTGCGGATGTACGTGGAGCCGCTGAAGGTTGCGGGGGCGAGACGTAGGGCGAGCGGGCGGGCGGCCATCGCGGGGCGCATGCGCGATGAGTTTACCCGTGCGGGTGTTTGGGGCCTGATGCGCAAGCGCGTGGCGGCGAGCCAGTACACGCGCGTGGGGGACCCGCTGAGGCTGGATTGTGGGTACCGGAACGGGGTGGTGAAGCTATTCCATGCGGTGTCGCTGGAGAGCGATACGGAGCTGGCGAAAGGGTTGGCGTACTCGTCAACGGCGTTGCGCGAGGGTGTGGGTCGGGTTGAGGGCGCGGAGCTTGAGCTGACGGCGTTTGTGGAGCCGATTACGGCGGTGGGCGACGCGGAGCAGTATGGGTTTGGGCTGAGTGTGATGGAGAGCGCGGGATTGCGGGTATTGACTGTGGCCGACATGGGACGGGTGGCGGAGACGGCTCGGCGCGAGTTGCGGGTCTGATGAGAAGATCTGTGGCTGCTTAGAAGGCGATTGCGGCTGAGGGTTCAGTAGAGGAGTTTTTCGTGATTTTGGTTGGCGGTGTGGCCTAGGGGCTGCACCGCTTTTTGTTTGCGCGCGGTGCTCGGCCGCAGAAGGAGTGGAGATGGGCTTAGGAGCGACAGTGGAACGCTTGTGGGGGCGCTGGCTTGGCCTGGAAGCAGGGGCGGCCACGAGCGGCATGGGCGAACGAAAGACGTCGGCGATGCCGAGCGGCTTTGGCCCCGGTAGTGTGCTGATGCCGTTTCGGGCACAGGGCGCGGGCAATGTGTTGCCCAAGCCGACTGCGGCCAATCTTCGGCGTTTGGCGGAGACGCCGGCGGCGCGGCGCGCGATCAACTGCATCAAGGACCGGATTGCGTGCATGGACTGGCGCATTGAGGCGCGGCCCGAGGCGCCGATGGCCATGCACGAAGATCAGGCGGAGCGCATTGCCAAGCTGACCCTTGCGCTTTCCACACCGAATGGGATGGATAGCTTCAGAACGCTGATTGAGCCCGTGATCGAGGACGCGCTGGTGGGCGGGTTTGGGGCGATCGAGGTGGAGGCAGGAGATAGGGACACCCCCGTGCGCCTGTAC
>CAXTRU010000345.1:0-3941 GCA_964246665.1 uncultured Acidobacteriaceae bacterium | reverse complement strand
CGGTAAAGCGGCCATTGGGGTGTGCTGCAGGCTTGCCGGTCTCCGGCGTCCACGCATCGCCGCGCCAGTCCATCATGGTCAGGCCCGGGTCGGTGGCCGTCGGGGGCTGGTCGGTCATGCCCTCCCACCACACGCCTTCGGGCACGCCATCACGCAGCGTTAGTGCGACGTTGGTGAAGATGGTGTTACGGCTCAGCGTGGCCATGGCGTTCGGGTTGGTCTTGGCGCTGGTGCCGGGCGCCACGCCGAAGAACCCCGTCTCCGGATTGATGGCGCGCAGCTGCCCATGCTCGTCCGGCTTGATCCACGCGATATCGTCGCCCACCGTCCACACCTTGTAGCCCGCAAACCCGGCCGGCGGAATCAGCATGGCGAGATTCGTCTTGCCGCATGCCGACGGGAACGCCGCGGCGATGTAGGTCTTTTCGCCCTGCGGGTCTTCCACGCCCAGGATGAGCATGTGCTCGGCCATCCAGCCTTCATCGCGGGCGATGTTGCTCGCGATGCGCAGCGCAAAGCACTTCTTCCCCAGCAGCGCGTTGCCGCCATACCCCGAGCCATAGCTCCAGATCTCGCGCGTCTCCGGAAAGTGCACGATGTACTTGGTCTCGTTGCAGGGCCACGGCACGTCGCGCTCGCCGTTCACCAGCGGCTTGCCCACCGAGTGCATGCACGGCACCACGCGCTGGATGTCCTTGTCGATCTCGCGCAGCACCGGCTCGCCGATGCGCGCCATGATGCGCATGTTCACCACGGCGTAGGCGCTGTCCGTAAGCTGCACACCGATGCGACTCATCGGCGACCCAACCGGGCCCATCGAAAACGGCAGCACGTACATCGTGCGCCCACGCATCGAGCCGCGGAACAGCCCCTTCAGCTTGCGCCGCATCGCAAACGGGTCTTCCCAGTTGTTCGTCGGGCCGGCATCTTCTTTGCTCAACGAGCAGATGAAGGTGCGATCTTCCACCCGCGCCACGTCGTTCGGCGCCGACCGAGCATAAAAGCAGCCCGGCCACAGCTGCTGGTCAAGGCGCGTAAATGTCCCCGCGTCCACCAGCTCGTTGCAAAGCTGCTGGTTCTCTTCATCAGATCCGTCCACCCAGTGGACACACTCCGGCTGGCACAGATCCGCCATCTTCTCGACCCAGCGAATCAGGTGCTTATTGGTCGTGCGTGGCTTGGAGAAGTCCCGGGACGACGCTGCGGCGTCAGGTGCTGTGATGGAGGCTGCAGACATGCGAAAGGCCGCCCTCGCTCGCGGCTGGCGTCCTTTAGCCTACGCCTGTTTCGCCCGGCCGGGCCCATCGGGCCGTTGCACGAAGGTGCCATTGCCGCATATCGGCCAGCCCGGGCTCCGTTGTGGCACCTTCGCAATGCACGCTCTCAATGTAGTTGGACGCTGTGCCTTGATAGCGGTTCGGCTTGGGTCAAGAGCCCACGAGTAGCAATCCGGCCTACTGGCCCGCGTGGGCCCGCTCGTTGTTCCAATCCGTGAGGCCCACCACCGTCGCTTCTACGAAAGCGTTGACGTGGAAGATCGTGGCCGGCACGGTGCCTTCAAACCCAAAGGTCTTAGGGATGCCGAGCGAGAGCGCCGCGAAGCCGCCGTCCATCTGGCCGTGTGTCTCAAATGGGATCACTTTTTTCACGCCCCACTTGTAGTCGGTCAGCAGGCCCTGCACGATGACCAGCGCCGAGGTGCTGGCCGCAGCCACCGCGGCACGGCGATTGCTCTTCCAGTAAACGGCCGCGAGCGTGGCAAAGAAGGCCGCGTGGCAGTAGTCGATAATGCCGTGCGTCTTGGGGCTGATGATCTTCGGCAGTTTTGCTTCCAGTTGGTGCAGTGCAAGGGTTCCGAGTGCCATACGTGGAGAGTCCTGGGGGTCAAATCCGGCCGTGCATCGATCGCCGTTCCCCTCCGGATGCAGCCTTACGGCAGCGAGGTATCCGGTGTCCCTTTACCGACGCAGGCGCACCAGGAAGTACAGGATCGGCGAGACCAGCGCACTCAACAGAAGGCTGGTGCCCAAGGGCGCAAGTACCTGGAAATTCTTCCCGCGGTAACTACCCAAATCCGCCACAAATCCCGTCGCGAACCTTAGCGCAACCTTGGCGCCCGTCGCGTCAGAGTTTGGAAGCCGTTTACGCACCGATAGATCCGGTTGCCCAGCAAAAAATGAGGAGAGCACCTGGCGGCGCTCTCCCCTCCATGGAATGCCTCGGCTCGCGCGATTAGGCCTGCACCCGGCGGGAATAGGCCAGCCCTGCGAGCATCGACAGACCCGTCCCCAACAGGAGAAGTGAGTTCGGTTCTGGCGTGACCGTGGAAACCGTGCCCGAAAAGTCAAGGCCCGTTGCCGAGCCGTAATCCTGGTCCACGTCAAACTTCAACGTGTTGGTGCCGCTCTGCAAAAAGCCCGTCAGCGAAACGGTAACCGGCATCGTGCAGTTCGGTGTGTAGAAGGTGCAGTGCGCAGCCGGCACCAGGAACGTTGCCGCGTCGAGGATCTCGACCCCGTTGAGGTAAACGTTGGTCGTATCGTCGGCCATCACGGTGAGTGAGCCGGTTGCCTTGTCCGCGCTGCCGGTGATCAGGAAGGTCGACGTGTAACCGTAAATGCCGTTGGGCTCAACGTGGGTGCCGCTCGGGCCATCTGCCGCATTGATGCCGACCCAGCTCGAGCTGCCGGTCGGAGCGGCCCAAACACCGCCCGTGCCGAGGTTGTACGTGGGCCCTGCGCCGATGGTGTAGGGAGACGTGAACGTGGACGCCCCGGTGAATTTGGTAGAGGTGTTGGCTACGCCGGTGGGCTTGGAAGCCGTGGTGCCGTAGGAAGCCAGGGTAAGGGTGTCGGCCATTGCCACGGAGGCCGAAGCAGCAAACAGAGCAGAAACAAAGAGCGATGACAAGAGCTTCATGAGGTGCCTCAGAGGGGAATAACGCGAATGGGTTAGTGCTTGAACAAGAAAGTAGCATTGCTAGAGCAACGCGCAACGCTTCTCTGGTAACTCTGGCCGGGTATGAAGTAACAAGGGATGTCACTCGCGAGTACCGCTCGCCAGGGCTCGCCACACCGCGCCCCATGCGACCAAAGCCGTCAAAATGCATCTATAACACAGAGGTTTTGAACGACATGCCAAGGCTCAAAGCAACGCTTCTTCTGCTTTCCCTGGCGACCGCGTGTGTGCCCGCGACCTTTGCGCAGAGCACATACGGAGCCGTACCAGGAACACTGAACTTCGTCCAAGGCCAGGCCAACATCGACGGCCAGCCTATCCAGACCAATACGGATACCAACGGCAAAGCGCGGCAACTCCACGCCGGCGAAACACTGGCCACAGCCAACGGCTCAGCGGACATTCTGCTGGCTTCCGGCGCCCTGCTCCGCATCGGCCATGACTCCACTGTGCGCATGGAGGCCGAAGACGCCCATCGCTCTGAGATTCGCGTCGAGCAGGGCATCGCCAACGTCAGCGTGAACGTGGTTCCGCATGACAACCTGCTGCTTGTGGACCTGCAAAACGGCCAGACACAGGTGCTGTCCCGTGGGCTCTATACCTTCAACACCGCGACCAACACCGTCCGCGTCTTCAACGGCGAAGCGGAGGTCTTCCCCGGTGCGGACACCACATCCGACATCAAGCCGGTAAAGCTGAAAGAGGGTCACGAACTCATCCTGGGCGGCGACCGCGCCAAGCCCGCCAGCTTCGACCGTGAGTTGGCCGACAACGACCTGCTGCCCTGGACAGGGCCCAAGGAAAGCCAGGCCGCGCTGGCCAGCGACGCAACAGTTCGCCGTGCCAGCGACGGCGGTGGCTATAGCTCCGCAGGCTACTACCCGGGCGCGTATGGCTTCTATGGCGGGCCTTACGCCTACGGCGATCCCTACTTTGCCTACGGCGGCTATCCCTACGCCTGGGGACCTTACGGCTTCTACGGC
>CAXTRU010000344.1:0-3961 GCA_964246665.1 uncultured Acidobacteriaceae bacterium | reverse complement strand
GTGCCGAAGGTCGCTGCTTCCGCCGCAGAGGTGAAGGTCGACGAGATCGCCTCGGAGTAGCCGAGGCCTCGCAGGGTCGCGCGGATCGCCCCTTCCTGCGCCTTGTGCGGCTGATCGTGCACCTCGCCTGACCAGCCGGGCAGCGTGTCTGCGAAGCGGTTATAGCCGTACACACGCGCGACCTCTTCGATGAGGTCGATCTCCCGCTCCAGGTCCAAGCGCCAACTCGGCAGCGTGACGCCGTACTCACCCCGCGCACCACCGGTGGGCTCTAGAGCGCAGCCAAGCGCCGTGAGATACTGCGCCACGATCTCCTCGTTCAGCCTGGAGGTACGCTGCCCCTCTTTGAGCACCGCATCTTCCATCGTCGTTCCCAGCAGCCGTTGCACCTCGGTCACACGCAGGGCAATGCGCGGACGATCAGCGGTCTTCGCCGCGATGGTTGGGATCACCACATCCACCAGCGGCCCAGTGACGACGCCACCGGCTTGCTCCACCACAAGCCGCGTCACCAGGTGATTGGCCACGGGCGCCGCGTTGAAGTCTGCACCACGCTCGAAGCGATGGCTCGCGTCGGTGTGCAACCCGTGCCGGCGCGAGCTCGCGCGGATCGCGCCCGGATCAAACCATGCCGCCTCGACCAGGATGTTGCGCGTGTCTTCGGTCACCCGCGAATCCCATCCGCCCATCACGCCGGCCAAGCCCAGTGCTCTCCGCTCATCGGCGACGACGAGGTCCTCCGCGGTCAGCATACGTTCCGTGCCGTCGAGCAGCTTGAGTCGCTCACCGGCGCGCGCGCGGCGCACCACAATGCCGCCTTCGATCTTATCCAGGTCGAAGACGTGCGTCGGCTGTCCCATTGCAAGCCAGCCGAAGTTGGTGACGTCCACGGGACCCGAGATGGGCTTTTGCCCCAGCGCGGCAAAGTACTCGGCAATGAAGCCAGCGGCAGGCTTCACTGCGAGATCGCGAATCACACGCGCCGTGAAGCGACCGCACAGGTCCGTGGCCTCAATGCGCACGGGGAACGGCGTGCCGGGCTGGCCCTCCGCCACGGGCGCGCCCAGGCCCTCGGTCAACGGCGTCAGCGGCAGGTCATAGATCGCCGCTGCCTCCCGTGCCACGCCGTAGTGGTTCATCGCGTCCACGCGATTGGTCGTGATGTCCATCTCAAAGCGCGATCCGCCGCAGTCGGCGGGGAAGATGCCTTCCACCGCAATCCCGCGCAGGGTCAGGTCTTCGGCAAGTTGTGCATCGTCTACGGGAAGCGTGGGCAAATAGCTACGCAGCCACTTGGTCAAGATATCCATATCTACTCGCTCCTCCAGTCATCGCCCGGCATGATGCGTTTCATGTATTCGTCAAATAGCGGCACGGTAAAGGCTGTATCGCCGTGGGCCGGGCTCCACACCATGCCTTTTGCAATCAATCCTTGTCGCAAGGGCGCCACCGTATTCACTGTCTTGTTGAGTATCGCGGCAATATCGCCGGAGCGGTGTGGGCCTGGGCCAAGCTCGGCCATCGCGCGGAGATAGAGCTTCTCTTTGGGCGTGGTGCGGTCGAAGCGCACGCGAAAGAAACTCTCATCCAAGGCGGCGATGGCACTTGTGGTTGCTTCCACCACATCGGCCTTTCGGATCGGGCTGCGGGAAGCTACATCCCACGAGTGCTTGCCCCATTCCTGAAGGAAGTACGGATAGTTGCGCGTCAATCGCAGAATCTCGTCCAGGGCGGCTTCTTGAAAGCGCACGCCTTCCGCCTCGACCGGCTTGGCAAGCGCAGTCCGGGCGTCCGGCGAGGTCAGTGGGCCGATGAATGGGAAGTCGAAGAGGCGTTCCGCGTAGGACTTTGCGTCGCCCGCCAAGGCCAGCAGCTGGGGCAGGCCAGCACCGACGACCGTCACTGGCAGTTGCTGCTGGGCACAGCGGTGCAGTGCCGAAATCAGCGCGCCGAACTGATCCTCCTCCAGATACTGCACTTCGTCCAGGAACAGGACTACAGCCGTCTTTGCCTCCCTGGCTGCCCGCCCAACCTGCTCCAGAACCGTGGTGAGATCGCCCTCAAGGTCGCCGTTATCCGCCAGGCCCGCTTCAGGTTCCAGATCGATGCCAACTTCAAGGTCGGCATACTTGACCTTCAAACCTTTCGCTAATCCCGCCAGGGCGCGTAGACCGCGCTGCGCCAGGTCTCTGGCCTTGGCTATGCGGCTGAGCCGAAGCAGGACCTGCCGCAGTTGCGGTGCCAGCAGGGCCGGGAGGGACTTCTTTTCCGGCGTCTCCGCGCGCACGGTGAAGACGCCGGCAACTTCGGCGTCGGTCCGTAGACGATCCAGCAGGACCGTCTTGCCCACACCACGCAACCCAACCAGCATGACGCTTTTTGCCGTCCGCCCGGCGCGTATGCGGGCAATCGCGATCGCAACATCGTCCCGGAGCTTTTCGCGACCGGCCAACTCCGGGGGAGGCGTACCTGCGCCAGGCGCAAACGGATTTTGGACCGGGTTCACAGCGCAATTGTAGCGAGATTAGCAATGTTATTGCAAAACACTAACTTTCATAACTTTGCTAATCTTCCTCGATTCCGCACGGAGCGCTCACCACCCGTACTGCTCTACTTCGCCCAACAGCTTCAGCTTTTTCTCCGCCGACAGAAAGCTTGCTTCAAATGAATTGGCGGCCAACTCGCGCAGCTGATCCAGCGGAAACTCGAATTCCCGGTGGGCGAGCTCGTATTCGTCCAGCAAATTCGCGCCAAAAAATGGCGGGTCGTCGGAGTTCAGCGTCACCATCAACCCTTCTTCGAAGTAGCGTCGCAAGGGGTGCTCCCTCAGGGCAGGGCAGCAGCCCGTACGCAGGTTGCTGGTGACGTTCAGCTCCAGCGGAATCTGCCGCTGCGCGAGCACCTCGATGAGCTCGGGATCTTCCTGCGCCGTCAGCGCGTGGCCGATGCGCTCGGCACCGATATTCAAGGCGCCCCAGATGCTCTGCGGCCCGGTGGACTCGCCCGCATGGCACGTCAGGTGCAGGCCCGCCAGCTTGGCTTCGGCGTAGACCTCGCGAAAGCCATGCGCCGGTCCACCCGCCTCATCGCCACCGATGCCAATGCCCACCACAGCCGGATACTGCGCCCGCAAGGTCGCGGCCTTGCGAAAGACACGCTGTGCCTCGGGCACGCCGAAGTGCCGCACCGCGTCGATGATCCATAGAATCGAGGTGCCGAACTCAGCCTCGCCGCGTTCGCGACCGCGCTCCGCGGCATGCATTACAGCGTCCACATCCAGGCGACCGAAGCGGTACAGGATGCCGATCGAAAGATACACCTCGGCATGCCGGATGCCCTGCGCGGCGAGATCACGCACCATGTTGTACGTGATGGTCTCGTAGTCGGCGGGCGTGTGCAGCCGCTCGGTTACAGCTTTGAAGCTCATCAGAAAGCTGGGAAAGTCGTGGTAGGTGTACACACCGCGGGCCTGGGCGGGCGTCAGCGGCACGGCGTCGTTGGTACGCGAAAGCTGCACCAATGTTTCCGGCGTGATCGAGCCTTCCAGGTGTAAATGCAGCTCGGCCTTGGGCAGATCCCGCAGCCAGCGACGCACCTCTTCCGGTTCGCTTTGTCGTTCACGAGGCATCCCCCAAGCATAGCTGGCCCACGGGGGACCGATGCGCGCAGCCGTTATTGAGGACTCACCCGCAGATTCAACTGAGTGGGCCGTGCAGCTCCGGCATGCGGCTGCCCGGAAGCTGACTCAGTTAGCTTGGGACGAATCCCTATGAAACGATATGTAACGCCTGAAGCAGAGGCGAGTTCCACATCGAGACCAGGGCTATGTGTCTTAAGAAGTAGCCCAACCCTGGGCCGAAAACAAGGTAGGCGGCGCCCGGTTCCCCACCGGGTAACGCCGCCCACCTAGCAAAAATCTGTCCGCCACCAGCCACAAGCCCCCAGCCAGCAGCCCCCAGCC
>CAXTRU010000343.1:0-3963 GCA_964246665.1 uncultured Acidobacteriaceae bacterium | reverse complement strand
CTCTGGTGGTGAACTAGCCGTCACGGTGGCAGAAGCGGGAACAGGCCAAGCTGATTTGGCCACGCAACCGTGTGCTTCCATCCGTCTGCAGTGAACCGACCCACGACGACGTTGTTCGTGTTCAGTTCTCAGTTGTTTGTAGAAACAGTGGGAGGCCGCGCCCGGCGCTCAGGGTAGCGCAAGGGGGAAGCAGTCAGGCCGAAGAACGGTCTGTGCATCAGAGGCTGCTGAGGGCTCGATGCACGGATTTACCGAAAATCAACTACTTGGGGCGTTCCTGGCCATTGCCCTTGTTCTTCTTGTGGCCCGGGGCATGGCCGAGCTTTGCCGCAAGCTGGGCCAGCCTGAGGTGCTGGGTGAGCTCCTGGGCGGCTTCCTGATTGGCCCCTCGGTACTTGGCGCCTTGTTTCCCCAGGCGTATAGCGGACTTTTTCTCAACCATGCGGTCTCGCTTGCGTTGGCGTTGTTGTCCTGGATCGGCGCGATTTTGCTGCTGATGATTGCGGGCATGGAAGCGGACCTGGCCATCTTGCGCCAGAAGGCCGTTCCGGGCCTGCTCTCCGCGGCGGGGGCCATGGGCGCGTCCATCGGCCTAGGCGTGCTGCTGGGCACCAAGCTGTTCCATGTTGAGCCGACAAGTGCGTTCTTTCTTGGCCTGGTGTTATCGGTCACAGCGGTCAGCGTGGTGGCCAAGCTGCTGATCGAGCGTGAAGCACTGCGCCGGGACTATGCCCAGGTCATGCTGGCGGCCGGCATTGCGGGCGAGGTGTTCGTTTGGCCCCTGATCTCGATCGTCTCCTCGGTCCAGCACCGGGCCAACCCAGTGATCGCGGGCCTGAAGGCAACCGGCCTTACGCTGCTGTTTTTTGCGTTCATGTTCACGCTGGGGCGCCGGTTTCTGTTTTGGGCGATGCGGCGCGTTGCCGACGCAACGGGCATCCCCAACGGCGAGCTTTCGTTGGTGCTGGTGCTGCTCTGTGTTGCCGCGGCATGCACCACGTCCATGGGACTGCATCCTCTGCTGGGCGCGTTTGTTTTTGGCGTTCTGTTGGGCAAGGCCCCTCGCGCAACCATCGCCCTGAAGGAGCGCATTCAGGCCATCACCATCGCCCTGTTCGCGCCCATCTTCTTCGGCCTTGCGGGCATGCGGGTGAACCTATTCAACCTGCGCGGCATGCGCTCGGTTGAGGCGATCTTTGTGCTGCTGGTCGTTGCGGGCATCGCCAAGGTGCTGTTCGCGTTTCTTGGGGCCCGCGCCGGCAAGCTGCCTTTCTGGGAAGCCGCTACCGTCGGCGTCGGACTGAACCTGAAGGGCGGCACAGATGTTGTGATCGCCATCGTCGGCACGGAGCTTCTGCTGCTCTCGTCGGACCTATACACCACCTATGCCGTGGTTGCGATCCTCACCGTGATCGTATGCCCGCCGCTGATGAACTGGCTGGCAGCCAAGAGCCGCCCGGGCGAAGTGGAGCTCAAGCGGCTGAACAGGGAAGAGGCGCGCAAGCTGGCGTACCTGGCCGACCGTGAGCGCGTGCTGCTGCCGCTTGCGCCGGAACTGCTGCCGGCCCTGCCTGCACGCCTGGTGGCTGCGATCGCGTCCGCGAAACATGCGGAAAACGAGCTCTTCGACGTGACGGAGCTCTCCTTCAACCAGGATCTATCCATCACCCGCGCCGACACCCCGGACGATGTTGTGCACGCGTCCAGCCTCCTGTCGCATGCCGCGGACTTCAAGCACGTCGGCCTCCAGCGCGTGACCTCCGGCAATGCGGACCTGTTCGAAGCGTTGCAAACGGCGGCCGAGGGTCAGCACCTGATCACCATCGGCGCCGATCACGTCACGGCGGACGTTGCGCTTAGCTTCGGGCCGGCACAGGACCGCATCCTGCGGGACCTGCCCACCGACGTTTTGCTGACCGTGTCGGCAGAAGCCAATCTGCCGCCCATACGACGTATCCTCGTTCCCATCAACGGCCTTGGGCACTCGCTGGCCGCAGCGGACGTTGCAGGCTACATCGCGAAAGGCAGCGGCGCGGAGGTGGTGTTGATGACCGTGATGGCGCCGCGTCTGGGGCCGCTGTTCTGGCGGGAGCGCAAGCACCGCGACCTGCTACAGGCCGGCTACACCATCACGCGCGAGGCCACGGCCCGCATCAGCCGCCTGGACATCAAGCACACCGACCAGGTGGTGTTGGCCTCCACGCCGGCCGAAGCCATCCTGGCTGAACTGAAGCGGCAGCCCTATGACCTGCTTGTGCTCGGCGGCGTGATGCGCTCCAGCGAGCGCGGCATCGCGCTTGGCCGCACCATCGAATACCTGCTGCACACGGCAGAGATCCCGCGCGTTCTGCTGCTTTCCAGAGCGGTGGAGACGCAGGCTGGCTAGCCTGCACCTGCCCCTTCTACCGGGGGGACCGATGCGCTACTTCGTCTTCTCGAAGACGATCATGTAGTCGTTTTGATCGCCCTTGGTGAAGTCATAGAGCCCAACGTACCGGAAGCCGGCACGCTCCACCTCGTGGCGCACCACGTCGGCGTTGATGCCGTGGTCGGCGCCGTTGCCGGGGTGATCGATGACACCGAACCGGCCGCCGGGCCGCAGCGCCCGTTGCACCACGCTGAGCAGCAGCGGCGGGTGTGCGACCTCGTGGTAGACCCGCAGCATGACGGCCGCGTCCAGCGAGTCTGGAGCGAACTTCGGGTCGTCGGGTGTGCCCAGCACCGGCGTCACCTGCGGCAGGTTTTCGTGCTGGGCGCGCTCGCGGATGGTGTCAATGGCGTGCTCGTTGATGTCCTCGGCGTAGACACGCCCTCCCGGCCCGACACGCCGGGCGGCACGTACGGTAAGCCAGCCGCCACCCGCACCGATGTCGGCCACGGTCGACCCGGCGTGAAGTCGCAGCGTATCTAGCACGCGATCGGTCTGTAGCAGCTTGTCGCGGTTGGGCTCTTCAAAGATGCTCAGGTCGCCGGTGTAGGGCTGGCTGGTCGGATGTTCGGCTGTCCCCGGTGTTTGGGCGAACGAAGGAAGCAGGCAGGACGCGGCGAGCGCAACTGAAGCGAAGACGAGACGCATATCTTCCTTAGACGCCGGCACCGGCTCAGCAGCCGGAGCTTACGCCGGGACGTACTTGCGCCAGGTTCCGTCCGCTGCAATCTGGCGGATCACCTCGTTGCGCTCATGCAACAGCGCGCGCATGTAGCGGCGCAGCACCACCCGCTCGGCCAGCCAGCCCAGCGGTCCCAGCGGCGCGGCAAAGCGAAACACATCGCGCATTTGGGTCATCGGGGCGGTGCCTGCCGGGACGGGAAGGGCAAGGAAGTAATGGTCATGCTGCATGCTGTGAAACGCGCCTTGCACCATCGTGTCCTGAAAGTAGACCGGCGGGTCCCAGGCGGTGATCTCGCTGGTGAGGGACTGCCGGACGCCGAGGTGCCGTGCCCGCCACGTCACGCGTTCACCGGGGCCAATCAGTCCGGTGTACGTCCCGGCTGTTGCCTGCTCGCCGAAGTGGACGTTGCCCTGGAGGTGGACCTCAATGGAGCGCGAAAGATCGAAGGCGCGCCCAATGGGCGCATCGACCAGGGTCGTCTCAAATAGTTCAATCACCGTGTGTCCTCCGATTTCGGTTTCGTTCTGCATGACAAGTTTTGCATCCGGAGCCCACCTCGGTCGGCGTATAGGCGAGTGAAGACCGATGACGATGGATCCGGGTGAGTTCCGCGGGCTTGTTGAGCAGCATCAGCGCATGGTGTTTTCCATCGCGCTGCGAGTCACGGGCGATCGCGGGACGGCTGAGGAGGTGGCGCAGGATGTGTTCTTGGAGCTGTACCGCTCGGCAGAGCGCCTGCAGAATGCCGACCACACGCGCTTTTGGCTGCGCCGGGTGGCCGTGCACCGCGCGACCGACGCCCTGCGCCGCCACAAACGGCAGCCCGAGGCAGGGGCGGAGATGTGGATGG
>CAXTRU010000342.1:0-3972 GCA_964246665.1 uncultured Acidobacteriaceae bacterium | reverse complement strand
GCGTGGGCTCGTTCCAGAAGGCATGCGGGAGCGCCTCAAAGACCACCAGCCGCGCATCGACGCCGGCACGCAGAAACGCCCGATGCAGCGTCGTTGTGCCGCTCAGCAGCAGGTCGCGTGTGCTGGTGATCAGCAGCGTCGGCGGCATGCCGTGCAGATCTGCATATACCGGCGACAATACCGGGTCATTCAGCTGGGTGTGCCCAACGTACTCGCGGGGCTCTTGCTCCGGGGGCTGCGGCGGCGCAAGGTGTCCTGACAGGCCGTTCAAGGCAAAGAGCGCAGTGGAGTCACCTTGTTTGCTGAAGTCTCCACTGCCCGAAAAGATGCCCAGCGCGGCGGGTTCAGGAAGGCCCAGCTTGCGAAGTTGTACCGCGACTTCACCGGTAAGAACCGCCCCGGCTGACGTGCCGAAGAGGCAAACATCCTGGGGTCGGTGCGTCTTCAAAAGCTCCCGGTAAACGGCAACGGCATCCTCCAGCGCCGCAGGAAAGGTATGCTCCGGCGAAAGGCGGTACAGCACCGCCACCACCGGCACATGCGCGAGTGCGGCAACCGGAATCGATTCCGTGAGCGAACCTGAGTCGGAGGTGAAGCCGCCGCCGTGCAGGTTGATCAAAATTCGGTTCTGGTTCGCGGCCGGAACAGCCGGCGGCGTGATCACCCGTACAGGCACGCCGGCAATCATCTTATTCTGCACATCGACTGGATAGAGCTGCCGAAAAGCCTCCCCTGCCCTGTTCTGCCAGGTATCGGTGGCGGCACGCCGCTCCGCAAGCGTCTGCGGCGCCGCCCGGCCGGACATGGGCCGTGCCAACATGCGTTGCGCTTCGGGGCTGATGGTCTTGGGTACCGGCACCACGCGGGTGACATGGGCGGTGCCGTCCGGCGCAATCACGCTTGTGTCGGTTTGCGGTCCCATGGTCGAGGCCTTCTGTGCCAGGCCGGTCTGGCCTAAGAAGAATGCGAAACCCAACGACACCGATACGGCGATCACAGCGGCAAACAGCGCGCGTTTCAAGCTCAACAAAGCAAGTCTCCAAGCGCGTCACGTGCATCGCGGCGAGGGCGATCGTAGCACGTTTGCCGTGCCGTCTTCCCGACCCCTGCGCCAACGTCAGCCTGCCGCCAAGGCTTTCGCCGAAGCAGCACTGTTCAACGTAGCTTCATGGGCGCACCATACCAGACTGTGCCCGTGTGCGTACTATGGTGCTAACACAGGGGGGACGCGAACTTTGCAGCTATCCGCAGAGGAACTTTCGGCAATGGATGCATACTGGCGAGCCTGTAACTACCTCGCCGCGGGCATGATTTATCTGCGCAAGAATGCTCTGTTGCGCGAACCTCTTCAGCCGGATCACATCAAACGACGCCTCTTGGGTCATTGGGGCACCGATCCAGGACAGTCCTTTGTCTGGGTGCACCTCAATCGCCTGATCCGCAAATATGACCTGAACATTATGTACATCGCGGGGCCCGGCCATGGCGCGCCGGCAACGCTGGCTAACAGCTATCTGGAAGGCCACTACTCCGAGATCTATCCTGACCGCAGCCGCGATGAAGCCGGTCTCCTGCGACTGTTCCAAATGTTTTCGTTTCCTGGTGCCTTGGGCAGCCACTGCACCCCGGAAACGCCGGGTTCTATCCACGAAGGCGGCGAACTCGGCTATAGCCTTTCGCACGGCTTCGGTGCGGCTTTCGATAACCCTGACCTGATTGTCGCCGTCGTGGTCGGTGATGGCGAAGCGGAGACAGGGCCCCTGGCCACGTCATGGTTGTCCTGCAAGTTTCTCAACGCGAAGCGTGATGGCGCCGTGCTTCCCGTGCTTCACCTGAACGGCTACAAGATCGCCAACCCGACGCTGTATGCGCGCATGCCCAAGGAAGATCTCGCGAGCATTCTGCACGGCTTTGGCTATGAGCCACACTTTGTGGAAGGCCATGAGCCTGAAGCGATGCACCGCGCCATGGCCGAAGCGATGGAGACGTGCATCCTGAAGATCAAAGACATCCAGCAACGGGCAAGGGGCGACGCCAACACGGCGGACGAAATACAGCCTCCACGTTGGCCGATGCTGGTTCTGCGTTCACCAAAGGGCTGGACGGGGCCCAAGGAGGTGCATGGGCACAAGGTGGAAGGCTTCTGGCGCGCACATCAGGTGCCCGTGCTCGACCCGATCACGGATCCCACAAGTCTTGCCGTGGTGGAAGCATGGCTGCGCAGTTACAAGCCTGAAGATCTCTTCGACGAACACGGCACGCTTCGTCCCGAATGGCAGGCCACCGCACCGCAAGGCCAGCGCCGCATCAGCGCGAACCCGCATGCAAACGGAGGGCTGTTGTGCCATCCATTGGATTTACCTCCGTTCGAAGAGTATGGCGTGAAGATCACATCACCCGCCGCTGTCTATGAGTCGCCCACCGCAACGCTTGCCAAATTTCTACGTGACGTCATGCAGCGCAACATGACGTCATTCCGCGTCTTCGGCCCCGATGAAACTGCCTCCAACCGTTTGGAGGCGATCTATGAGGTCGCAAGAAAAACGTGGCAGGAGGAGATCAAGCCCGAAGACGTGGACGGCACGGAGATTGCACACGACGGCCGTGTGATGGAAATGCTGAGCGAGCACACGCTTGAGGGCTGGCTTGAAGGCTACGTCCTTACAGGACGACATGGCTTGCTGAACTCCTACGAGGCGTTCATTCACATCATTGACTCCATGTTCAACCAGCATGCGAAGTGGTTGGAGAAATCGAAAAAGGAAGTCGCCTGGCGTGCTCCCATTCCATCGCTGAATCTAATGATCTCGTCGCTGGTGTGGCGTCAGGATCACAACGGTTTTTCGCACCAAGACCCGGGCTTCCTTGAGGTCGTCACCAACAAGAGTCCCGAGGTCACGCGCATCTATCTTCCGCCGGATGCCAACTGTTTGCTGAGCGTGGCCGACCACTGCCTGCGCTCGCGCGACTACGTCAACGTCATCGTCGCCGACAAGCAACCGCACCTGGTTTTCCTGTCCATGGACAAAGCTGTGGAGCACTGCACGAAAGGCGTCGGCATCTGGGATTGGGCCAGCACCGATGCCGGGGTCGAGCCGGATGTGGTGCTCGCCTGTGCGGGCGACGTGCCCACCATGGAGGCCGTCGCCGCCGCCGCGATCCTGCGCGAAAAGCTGCCCGACCTGAAGGTTCGTTTCGTCAACGTCGTCGATCTCTTCAAGCTCATGCCCAGCACCGCGCATCCGCATTGGCTATCCGATCAGGACTTCGATTCCCTGTTCACCACGGACAAACCTGTCATTTTCAACTTCCATAGCTACGCCACGCTGATCCATAAGCTGACCTACAAGCGCAGCAACCACGAAAACATGCATGTACATGGCTACCGCGAACGGGGCAACATCAACACGCCGCTCGAGCTTGCCATCTTGAACGGTATCGATCGCTTCAACCTGTGCATCGATGTCATCGACCGTGTCCCCAAGCTGCAGGCCACCGCCGCACACCTGAAGGAGTGGCTGATCAGCCAGATCATCGAGAACCGCAGCTACGCCTATGCGAAAGGAATCGACAAGCCAGAGATCAGCAACTGGACATGGCCCATCAAGTGACGAGCCATGACCAGCCCATTCTGGTTCTGAACAGCGGATCGAGGTCGCTCAAAATCGGCCTGTTTCGGCTGGTTGAGGGCGAAGAGCGACTGCTGCTCGAAGGCGGCGCCGAAGAGATCGGACACGACCTGGGGCGTGTTCATCTGAAATCCGCTGCTGGCGCATCGTTGATGGATGAACAGCGTCCGTTGGGTTCACCGGCCGAGGCGCTCCAGGTACTTGCTTCAGAGATCAACAAGCAACTGAACGGCGCGCCCGCAGCCGTGGGTCATCGTGTGGTGCATGGCGGACCGCACCTTCGCCGGCATCAGAAGATTACGCTGGACGTGCTACAGCAGCTTGGGGCCGCGGTGCATTTCGC